>JASHTO010000606.1 GCA_030040515.1 Terriglobia bacterium | reverse complement strand
GAAATTAGTCTGTTCGCCCGGCAATGCCTCGGGAGACGCAGGATTCCCACCTTGGCTATCCTACGACGCGAAGCCCGCGCCTGGAACCGCAAGGTCAATCGCATGCGGGTGAAGATTGACTGGCAATTCACGCGCCGGAAAGCGCGAGCAAAGTTTGGCTACCAACGGAATCTTTTTATGCGGTCAAAGAACTAGTTTTCGCCCCATTTTTCTACTTCCTTAATCCAAGCTCATAGATTGTCGCTTCCGGGTACTTTGGGTCCCTACACTCGATATCGAAAACACCGGAAAAAACACGACACGGGAGAGAAAAAAATATGGCGCAAGGCTATACGGAGCGACATAAATTGTAGCGGCGCTCTACGACCCGTCGCCAGAAGACGGCTTTGGGTCGCAGGGCGAGCGCCGACCGGCGGTCATAGACCGCCGCTACAGCCAAATATGCAAACACTTATGTCGTTCCGTATAGGTGTGATAGCCTATCAAATGGGCTTAAAGGCGGTGAAAACGAGTGGAATAAAGTTAAAAATGAAGGAACCTCCTGAGAAGTTGTTGAAAACAAAGGATCGAATGTAAAAATTACACAGTTTTTTGGCGAGGCCCCCTTTTTGCGGATTTTTTGGACTAAACGGGTAAATTCCTTTTGGGGAGGCTTTGCGACACTTCGTGGCGGGGTCAATTTCCTTTGGCGTGTAGGCCGACGAGGGGACGGCGAAGGCGGCTGCGGTTCTCATGGTCGATGCGGACGAGTTCGAAGCTCAATTCCTGCGGGCGGGCTTCGCGCACCAGCACCTGAGCCTGCACGCGATAGAGTCCAGTCTGAATTTCGAGCGGCACCGTACTGCCGGGTTTGATGTGACACTGGCTGCGAGCCACTCCGCCGCCCAGACTGAGTTGCTGAATGGAGACGCGGTGGCTGGTGTGGCTGGGTTTGACGACGCCCACCAGCGGGCTGGGCAGCTTCAGGCGGTCGTAGCGGCGCTGGCGCAGCCAGGGAGTTTCCGGGTCGGGATCGAGCGCCGTGAGCTTCAGTTCAGCCGAAGCGAGCCCGCATTGTGGCGCGAAGCGCTCGGCCCATTCCGGATCGATTTTCCTGAGCGCCTGCATGGCCGTGATGCGGACTTCGCGCGGCTGCTTCCAGCGCCAAAGCTTCTTGCCTTCCGCCAATGGCCGAAGCAGGTGCTCCGCCTGGGGCTCGCGAAGCCTGCCCAGAGCTTCAATAGCCTTGATATGCAAATACGGGTCGGCTTGACTGGCGGAAAGCTCTTCCACAATGCGCATTAGGCGCGGCGTAATCGCCAGGTCGCCCGCCATTCCCAGTTCATCCACGGCTTCGGGAAGAACGGCGCGGTCCAGCAGGTCGTAAACCTTGTCGAGCAATTGTCCGCGCTGCGGTGCAAGGCTGTTGGCCAGTTGACGAACCACGTTGTCATGGGTCATTTGGTCCCAATCCTTCAGACGGGTGGGAAGCAGTTCCTCCAAATCCTCGGGCTCCAGCCGGCAGAGCAGGGCAATGGTTGAAGCCGCTTCCGCCGCAGGTCGGGTTTGCAGGATCTTGCTGAGATGCCCGACCGCCTGCGTGCCGACGGCTTCCACCATTTCGAGCATGCGTTGCCACTCATCGCGGCGAGCGCAGCGGGGAACACGGCTGGCCACCTGGTCAACCGTGGCGTGAGGCATGCGCTTCAGAACCTCCACCAATCCGTCGGGGATGCGCGGGGCCTTGATGGCTTCGTCGATGAATTCGGGAAGGGGATTGCCCACTTTGACGCGTGGCCAGAGGAGACGCGCCAGTCCAGGCTGTTTCTGCTCCAACATCTCCATGGTCTGGAGAGCTTCTTGCACGGCGCGATATTCGCGGCGCGCGGCGGCCTCGTGGCTGAAGCGCACGAAGGAAGCACCCAGCAGCGTTTGCAGGTCGGCGTTTCCTTCCTTGCCCAGCGCTTCGCCCATGTAGTGCAGGCTGGTGCGGAGCAAGGCGGGATTAGCCCTGGAGAAGAGATCAGCCATTTCGGTGAGACCGGCGGCGGCTTTTCGGCGCGCATCCACGTCTTCGGTGTGTACGCACTGGGAGTAGTTATCCAGAATGGCCCGCGCCGAATCCGCGTCGCCCCGGCCGATCAGCTCCTCCACAAACTGGCGGATATTGCGCGGCGGCACGGCCCAAGCTTCCGGTGAGAGCAGCATCTTCTGCTTGTGCTTCTCGGGAACGCGGGCCCAAAACTGTTTGTCCAGGATGTCGGCATGGGATTCGACCTCGAGGCCGGCTTGTCCCATTTTCTCCTCCTGGGTTTTCAGAATCTTGCGCAGCGAGCCGATTTCGCGCTTGAGACGATCGAGGAGCTCCACGACCGCGTTGGTTTTTACATCGCCGCGCTCATAACGCTGGATGGCAAAGCGAACCGCCAGGCGCTCGGCGAGCTGGAGGAGCAGAGGGTCGTCCGGGCGGGGCGGTTCGGCTTGGGAATTCAGGCTCATCAGGGCCTGCGCCAAGGCTGCCTGCCCGGCGGCAGGCAATTGATGCAAGTCCTTTTCGAGAGCACTGACCTGCCCGGCGGAATCCGACTCCTCGACGGACTTGCCAAGTTGAGAGAGCCATCCCAGGACTTTGAAGATGTCAGCCTCCTGAGTGGTGGATCCTCCCAGCGTGCCGGAGCTACCTCCTGAGCCTGTACCGACACCGCCCAGGCCTCCACGGCCACCCCCCGGACCTCCTCCGCCGGGGCCGCCTCCCGGGCCGGCACCTGGACCTGCCGACCCTGCACCCATCCCCGGACCTGCTCCCCTGCCGGGTCCCGCGCCCGGACCCGCGGAGCCAGGGCCCAAACCGGGTCCGGCGCCTCCCCCGGGGCCTGCGGGATTGCTCCTTGCACCTTCTGCAGCCGCCATTAATTGCAGCAGGCGCTGCGGATCCTGAAGCCATCCCTGCAATTTCTGCGCATCTTCACCTAAGGAGCGCGCCGCAAGCTGCGCCGCCAGCGCCGATTCGCCGAGGGAGGAATCCTGCGCGACAAACCGTACTTCGTTCACCTTGATGGCGCCTTTGTCACCTCCCAGCAGGGTCTTCAACTCGGCGGCCATCGGTCCGCCTTTTGCTGACTTGGAGGAAAAGGCGCGGACGAACCGCCAGAAATCGTCAACGGTGACACGATGGGAAAAGTTAATGCTGGCAAGGCCCGCAGAGGTCAGCAGTTGCGCAAAGCTACGGTCCGTGGGGCGCCTTTCAAGAGGCACGCCGTCCAGCAGAACCTGCGTGCCGGAGACTCCCAGAAGCAGGCCGCTCTCCCCCGAGAATTTCAGGGCCGCACGGAGGTCGTCCCAGGCGCTTCCCAAGAGGGCCGTCGTCCGCTCATGCTCCGCGCCGTATAGACGCACAGTTTTCAGGAGGATATTAAGACTGCGCGCGAAACTTCGGGCTGCAACGAGATTGGATGCATCTTCCATGGGTGATACGTCGAAGACCGCCCCGTCGAACCTGATTTGAGCCCGGCCCGGCTCAACAGCTCCTAAGTACCATGACCGCAGACGCACGCCAAGAGTACAATGGTACTAACGTATAACCCCAGACGGCACCTATAGTTAACCCTCGGCAATAATCAGTATATCATCACATTCCAGTTTCCTTAATGATTGTCTATGGTCGGAATTGCTTGTCTATTCGGATTCGGGACCAACGGAGGAGATAGACGGTAAGATTCTGGAGGACTTTGGTGATATGGAAATCGAGGAGACCCGATATTTATGGACCAGAGTGGGATAGAAAATGGAGCGAGTGGGTGCCTTCTCCAAACCTCTGCCAGTCGGCGGACCGGATGTTGGGTGGTGTGTCCTGGGAAATGACTGCCTTCGCGCCGGCTGCTGCCATGGCTTCAAACACCTCCGCCTGCGTGCGGGGATCGGCCCGCCAAAATGCACCGGCTTCCTCTGAGGGGATCTGGGCGACAATATGTACTCGCGCCAAGCGTGCCCAAAACGCGTTGTCGAATCCATTGCCCACGATGGCCACGGCTTCTCCGGGCCGTACTCCCGATTGTCCCAAGAATTGTGCAATTTCATAGTGTACCCCGCCGACATCCTGGACGCCCGGACCGCTCGGAGGTTGAATTGCAAATTGGAGGGACAAAACGAGCAAGGGGAAGGCCATAACGCATGATGCGACGGTGCTTATCCGAAGAGAAGCTGGTTGCAATGGCAGACGAATTCCCAGGAGCAAACCAAGCCAGATGAGGACTGCGAACGGTGCGATGTATCGACCTTCCGCATGCACAACCGAATAAAGGGCGAGTGCGCTGGCACCCGTCAGCAGCAAAGGCCAAGCCTTCCGAAAATTGCGATAGACACTCGACAGGCTCGGGCTCATGAAGAGAAGAATAAAGTAACCGCCGATCAGACCCCACACGGGCGCCACCAAATCGCCGTAGTAGTCGACAAGCAAACTCCTGCCGATCAGTCGAATCTGGCGTCGCAAGTCGAAATGGGCTGTCACGCCGGCGTTCCAGTACCAGGGTGCGAACCAGAGGGAATAGGTTACCTTGAACGGCTTGCCAAATTCGAAGACATTGGGATTTTCGTATATTCGATTCATGGGATGTAGAAGGTATGAAGCGGGACGGGAGGAGTAGAAGGGAAACCAGTCCTTCTGGTTAACGTGCCAGGCATAATTTAATCTTCCGCTTTCTCCAAAAGTGAGCCGCCCCAGCGCCTCGGATATGCTCACGAATAATGGAGCTGAAACGGAGATGAAAACGATGAGGGTGGCGGCGAGCCCGATCAGCAATCTTCGCCGGTTTTCGCAACGGGAAATTGAACTCGCCATAAATACGAAGGCCATCGGGAACATCACGGTCTTCGCTAAATATCCCAGCCCCAACGCGAGTCCGAATGCGATAAACATCGGTGTTTTTTGCCCGCCCGCCCGAACTTTCAGAATGAATCCTGCAGCCAAGTAGACGAACGCAGCGACGCATAAATCAGGTGATATTCTGCGAAGGCCATTACCGATCAGAACAAAAGTGCTCCAGGCGAATAAGCTGTACCCGATTAACTCCAGGGCCCAAGCCGGCAGGCTGGATAAGGAGGATCCCTGCTCGTGTGCTTCCTCGGCTCCACTTGCGGCGACAATCTGGCGTAAGAGAAATTCAAATGACGCCATTGCCCCCAGGAAAACAAAGAAGTTCACTGCGTGCACGACGGGCAACTCCCAATTCCACGATGGCTTAAGAAGTGTGGTTGCCACGCCGATCAGGAAGGGGTAGAGCGGACTCCACAATGGGTTGACCAGGAGGCGCAAATCATGCCGCATCAGCGCGTCGCTCATGTCGAGGTATGAAATGCCATCCGGATTGGCACAGCGCCTGCCCGTCCATGCTTGCAAGAGGGCAAGAAGAATGCAAATCGTCCAGCATCCGAGCCTTACGGTTTTCCTCAGCCTGCCTTCACTGGATGTCCACATGATCTCCATCTTTAATCGAACGCGAAAAAGTTATTATGGCAGTTCTTGATCGGCTCGAGGCCGAACCTGGGCTGATCTAATTTGCATTTCGAGGCGAAGGTTAAAGCATTCCCGCCTGAAGCACGCGAGGAGGAGTATAACAAATCGGCAGAAGGAGAATGGTAATTGCGCTGGCCGACCTGGACTTCTGATGCTTCGAGCAGTTTATGCCTGCATGCGCGCACTGGTAATAGCTGATTGCTGACACGCCCGTTAACCTTGTGTAAAGACGTGTGCGAGAATTCATTTTTTGCTTGACAACCAACTTTCATAATAGTAGGTTGGCAACGATCAGACAAAAACATCTTAAAGGATTCTTACCCACAATAAGGTGATCAAGTTGGTGTTCGGCCACCCAATGGCAATTCCGTACTGCGCTCAGCCGCTCGAGAGTTGGTCGGCGCAGGGAAATCCCCGATTCGAGGAGGTTCAAATAGATGAAACGGTCAATTAAGATCATGCTGGCATCAGCAGTGGTAATGCTGTTCGGCCTGGCAACGTCCGCGTCGGCTCAAATGGTATTTCATCCACTTGAGAAGCCTGCGTCGGCTGTGCCAACCCCCACGGCTAATCGTGTAGTTGCATCTCCGGGGTTGACGCGAATTGTCAGCGGCGAGGGTAAAGCATACTCCCCTGTCTCGAGCGTGCAAGCTCCGGGAAGTGCCGGCGTCACCGCCCACACTGATGTCGAGGTTTTTATACCCAATGGGTTTCAACCGGACCAGGTCGGCCCGCCCATGACGGGGTTTGGATTCGAGACGCCTCAGTCAATCGCTTGCGTGTATTCGGTTATGTCCGGCGCCCATCTCGGACGGTGCGATCCCGCCTTTACAACTTCGCTCACCTCAGGCGGCAGCGGGACGATTGCGATCGTGGATGCCTACGATGATCCTTGGATCATGGATGACCTGAACACTTTCTCCGCCCAGTTTGGACTCCCTCTCGTTAGCAGCAGCAATTTTCAAGTGGTTTACGCCAGCGGCACTGAACCTCCTTTCGATGTTGCGGACAACGGTGGATGGGAGCTCGAGGAATCGCTGGATGTGGAATGGGCCCACGCGATGGCTCCGAACGCCAATATCGTTCTGGTTGAGGCGTATAGCAACTCGCTGCAATATCTGCTTCCGGCAGTTCAGGTGGCCAGCTGGGAAGTCGAGTGCGGCCAAGCCACGGCGTGCGCCTCCCAGACGGGCTCGGGTGAAGTGGTTATGTCCTGGGGAACGAGTGAGTTCTCTGGCGAAACAGGCGATGACTCGTATTTCACAACTCCGGGCGTTGTCTATTTCGCTGCGGCTGGAGATTCACCGGGTGTGAGCTGGCCCTGCTCTTCCGTAAATGTGGTTTGCGTGGGAGGCACTACGCGCTCTCGTATGCCATCTACGACGCCCTTCCCGCCAACCTCGGGCTCGGTCAACTCACCTTATGCCTCGCAACAGCAGGGTTCTTGGGAGCTCGGCGGCGGGGGGTCAAGCCAATACGAACTGCTGCCAAGCTATCAGAACATCCTTGTTCCGACGCTGCAGCAATTCTACAATGGGACAGGGTTAACCCTTGGCGGTACGCCCATCGGCGTGGGCCTCTCGGCCTCAAATCGGGCCGTTCCTGATGTCTCTGCAGATGCTAACCCCTACACCGGATACTGGGTCTATGACAGCTTCCAGTTCGCACTATTGGAGTACATACCGTCATCGCCACCTGACTCTGGCGGTTGGTGGATCGTGGGCGGCACAAGCGCTGCGAACAACATTGTTGCAGGAATCGTCAACTTGGCCAGCTCCACCAACACTGTGGTGAGCGGTGCAACAAACACCAGTGCTACTTTCAAAGCGTCGAGCGCGGCCGAGCTTACAGTCATCTATGCCAACGCTACCGGCACATACCCGCTCTCAATTTCGGGAAATATCGGTAACACTCCTGCCGGCTTCGGGGTTTGCGGACCGAATATGGGCTTCGCACCCACAGCCGGTTGGAACCCGTGCACCGGTTTGGGCACTCCTAATGGTATCGCGGGGTTCTGATTGTCCTGGCAGCTTGAGTGGTTTTGATTTTGAGCCTGGTATTTAGAACGTGTGACGAGGGCAGGTTTCTTGAGAAAAGGAACCTGCCCTTGTTTTTTGGTGAGCCCTCGTGTTGAAGCTCAGATTGCTGCGACCATGGGGAATTCATCCGCTAATTCCAGGCATTCCTCAGCAGAGATTGTTATCCTAATGGACCTGTCCCTAAGTCAAAAAGTCGAACTCATCTGGAATAGAGGGATTGCCGCGCGGTGTGACCTCAGAATCCCGGACGAATTCCCTGGTGAGCGGACCTATTTGCCAATTCCTGCACATTCCGGTGAGTTGTGGTCATCCCGGCTTCCCAAAAATCTGATACCCAATCCGGAAGCAAGCAGCATGATCGAGGAGGGAAGTATCGTATGGGTTCGGCTCTGCTGGCTGGCCTCATTCGTCCGGCAGGTACTTCCGCTCGTCAAAGCAAGGTTCATCCTGGTTACGGCAGACTCTGATACTTGTGTGCCATCGAAGCTCAAGGCCGAAGCTCGAATAATTTTGGGGAGCCCCAAAGTGCTGCATTGGTACACCCAGAACTATGACGGCACGGCCCCTCCAGACCGAGTCTCCCCGATTCCAATTGGCATCGACTTCCATACCCTCTATGAAAAGCCCTACTGGGGCGAACCGGTGTCATCGCCTTGGGACCAGGAAAGGGAGCTCGTGTCCATCCGCAAGCAACTTCCTCCGCTGCGGGCGCGAATCCCAGAGGTTTATGTCGATTTTGCGTGGCAGAGAGGCTTTGGACTCCACCGTCGTTTTGCCCATCCTTTGGAGGGGACAAGATTTGATGAAAGCAGGCGCCGAACTGTGAACCAGTTACGCGGGAATACCATGGTGCGCTTTCAGAGGGATCGGCTTCCGCGGCATGAGGTTTGGCGGAAACGTGGCGAGTACGCATTTGTCCTGAGCCCTCACGGGTGGGGACTCGATTGTCATCGGACCTGGGAAGCTTTGGCGCTCGGGCACATCGTCCTTGTGCCGTCTTCTTCGCTCGATGGCCTCTTCACGGGTCTGCCGGTTATTCCTTTGAAGAGCTGGGATGAGATCACGCATGATAATCTTGGGAGGTGGCTGTCAATGCATCCTGATGGGGGCGCCTGCCACGAAAAATTGAAGAGCGCATATTGGGTAGGCGCAATGCGGTCAAAAAGGAGCGCTCTTGCCGGATAGGTCCGTGAGGCGCCAGCACCGTGCCGGGAAAGCGCCCGGTGAGTACAATCCAAGCTATGCCTGATGACATCGCGCTGTCGTTGTTGCGCACAGATACCCGCCGTGGCTCAACCACGCTTCCATGGCCGCGGCCCATTCGCCTGCTGGTAGTTAACCACACGACTCTTTATTCAGGATCGGAGAAGATTCTTACCGACCTCGTCTCCCGTTTTCCATCCGGGGAGGTGCAGGTTCTGGCGATCGTCGCGCCGGGACGTGGGCCGGCACGCGCCGTTTGGGAGGGCATCGGGGTGCGGTGCATCGACCTTCCGGTTCCGCATTTCAGACGGGTCCCGGCTCCCCTTCTGGGCGGAATGCAAATGTCGGTGGAAATCCCTTTGGAATTTCCGAGATGGATTTACTTCCTCCGGAAGTTTTCGGATCTCCTGCGTCAGGAAGCGCCCGATTTGGTGTATGCCATTTCAACACACGCGGCCATCGCCGTTGCCCCTGTGCTTTCGCGCGCGCACGTCCCCTGGCTCTGGCAAATTCCAGACATCGTAAAAGAGCGGCGCCTCAATCGACTCGCCCTGAGGTCTGCCGTACGAAACGCCAACGCCATCATGGCGCTGTCACGCGCGACAGAAAATTCTATAATTCGCCTGGGAGCAGATCCGTCCAAAGTTCATCAGGTATATGCCGGAGTTGACATCAAGGAATTTGACCTGCCGGCGTGCGCAGCGGAGCAGTTTCGTGCCGGGGAAGGAATTGATGCGAAAGCGCCGCTGGTCGGCATGTTCGGCCAAGTGACGCGTTGGAAGGGCTGGCATATTTTCGTCGAGGCAATCCCCCAGGTGGCAAAACACTTTCCCACCGCGCGCTTTGTTTGTGTAGGCAGGCCCATGACCGGGCCTGACCATCGCTATCAGTCTGCGCTTCAGGCCCGGCAGGATCGCCTGGGCGTTGACCGACTCGTGCGTTGGACAGGCTTCCGCCCGGACGTCCCGCGTATTATGACGGCCTGCGATGTTATTGTTCACGCCTCGGTGGAACCGGAACCTCTGGGCCTGGTGATCATCGAAGGAATGGCGGCACGCAAACCGGTAATCTGCACATCAGGCGGCGGAACTGAGGAGGTGGTCACCCAAAATGAAACGGGTTTGGTTGTCCCTCCGGCAGATCCGGCAGCTCTGGCCGATGCCATCAATAAACTTCTCGGCGACCCCACGTTGCGGGTGCAGATGGGCAAAAAAGGACGGCAGGTTGTGGAATTGAATTTCACCCATGAGCATCGAGTGCGGGCCTTCCTGAAGGTATTTGGCCAGCTTGTCGGAAAGCACGCGGGGAAGATCGCTCAGATTTCTTGAACTCCGATGACACCAGTGGCTTTCCGCGTGATGAATCTCCGTGCAGGAGGGCGAGTGAGGGGTTCGGATCGGGTGAAAGTCACTTTTTGATTGCGTGGAAGAAATGAATCTCGGCATAAAATTCTCGCGCGTAGGCATCCTCCTGGGATTCTTGCTGGGCCTTTGGGAGGGATATTTTGCTCTCCTTCACCAGTGCCACGCCCACCTTTATGAACCCGGGGTCAGTGCCGCCATATTGTTCATAGCGCCCTTTGTCGATGCGTTAATCTATGGAATTCTAGGGGCGATTCTCGGCGCAGGCGCGGTCCTGTCCAACCGGAAATTTCCCGGCAGGGAACATTTTTTTGCCGCCTTCGGTCTCGCCATCGCCAGCGCCCAGTTTATTTACCTCGCGGTACATGCCCGTGCGAGATTGGGGCATCTCGCCGGCATGGGGATCAGCCTCGCAGGGGGCGTGCTCGTAGGAATCCTGGCAGTCAAGTGCGGCCGGGTCCACTTCGGGAAGGAGCAATCGAACCTGTGGAGGACTCTGCCATTTTTGCTTCGCTTGTCCATTCTCACCGCGGGGGCAGTTGCAGCAGGTCTGGTGACGATGGCGCTGAGTGCGCGAATTCCCGGGGCGCAGTCCGCGCTCCAGGGGCGTAAAGCGGGCGATCACAGGCCGAACATCGTGATGATCGCGCTGGACAGCGCTCGCGCCGATCATTTTTCAGCCTATGGCTACGCCAAGGCCACGACTCCGAACCTGGACAGACTGGCAAGCAAGGGAGTGCTGTTCGAGACGGCCATTGCTCCCGCGCCCAGCACGATGCCCTCATTCGCCTGCGTCTTTACAGGCGTCCTCCCTCATCAGAACGGGGCGACACTCGACTCGCCGCTGCGGCCGGGTTCCTCCACCTTGGCTTCCATTCTGAGCGCGCGTGGCTATCAGACGGCCGGGTTCAATGCAAACTTCACGGAAGGGACGGCACGAACGGGCTTGGGCCAGGGATTTGGCTTATACGATGATGATGACGGGACAATGCGCTCCTCCTTGATCAGCATCGAACTGCTCAGACCCTTTTGGTGGTTTGTCTACTATCCGTTCATCCGTGCCGATTATCCTGCTCGCCGCGACGCGCGCATACTCAATCGGGACGTCGTCAAATGGGTGGCAAATCGCCGCAACCCGCCTCTCTTCCTCTTTGTAAATTACTACGATGTCCACGAACCTTACTCTGAGATCGCAGAAATAGGAGATCGGTTTGGCGATGCGCGCACCACATGGTCGCAGCGCATTCGCTCGGAAGTTGACGGATACATGCTGGCAATTGACCCTTCACGGTCGCCCCAGGAGCAGGCCGCGTTGATTGCCGGTTACGATAGCAGCCTGGCGTTTGCCGACGCCCAGATTGGCAATCTGCTCAAGGTGCTTGAGGTGTCACCCGAGTGGTCCAACACCTACGTGATCGTTTTTGCAGACCATGGACAGGCCTTCGGCACGCACGGGCACTACGGCCATGCCTGGGGTTTGAATAGCGAACTGCTTCGTGTGCCCTTGATGATCGTTGGACCCGGGATTCCTCCGGGCCGGCGTGTGAGGGAGGTCGTGGGGATCCAGCAGTTGTTTTCTACCGTGCTGGATCTATCGGTGGGAGAAGGGGGCGCTCCAATACCGGGAAGTTTGCGAAGGTCGTGGATACTTCCTGCAGGTCAGGACGATCCTGACGGCATGGTGATTTCCGAACTCGGAACAGTGCAACAGTGGGGGGTTGGTAGTCCGGAGATGAGCGTTGTCACACCGAAGTGGCACTTCATCCGCGACGCAGCGAATGACATGCAACTTTATGATGTGATCGCGGACCCGGGTGAAGTCACAAATTTGGCGGGTTCTCCACAACATCAGGTCGATGTAGAGAATCTTCAAATCCGCTTGCTTGAAAGGGTTCAGGATTCCTCGCTGCCTTGGCCCGGGGAGGAATACTTATGGGCTCTCGGTGAACGCCAGTACTCGGTCCTTGCGGGAAAATACCCGATCCACAACTGGCCTTCCTCAAAGCCTGCGCGCCCGTCGCCGCGCGACAATGAATTACTGCACAGTCTGCCTTACCAATAGGGAAAATGGCTGTCCAGGCTGGCAAATTAATTCCAACCTCGCAAAGCCGTGCGCAACCGGGGTTTTTTCGGATAAACAGTAATTTGCAATGAGAAGACATTGTCGCTCTGCCTGCCATTGGCGAGGAATTGGAACGACCAGCGCTCGTGCTGAGCGAGAGCGGAGAATTCCATATTCTTTTGCGCCAACCAATCGGCCTTGAATCGCACCGAATCCTGCGCCCCGCCATTGGGGATGAGTTCCTTGGCGACACGATGCTCATTCCATCCGATCTCTACGCGCTGTCGTGGTGAATGCCAATAGGTTGTGCTGGCGTCAAACTCCTTGCCCCATCGGCCCACCGCATTCCCCATCAGGAAGCCCTTGTTGGAGAAACCCGGTTTGTAGAAGAAACTCGAGTACGCTTGTTCGTGCTGTTGGCCGGTGGTGGCAAGCTCGAGGCGAAAATCGAACTTTTGAAGGCAAGGAAGTTGGGAAAGATAGAGTCCGGGGTTGTACATGGCCCGCCCGGGGTTCACCAATGGGCTTACATCGTCTTCGCTCAGGTCGTCCGTGTAAATAGTCGCCCATTTACGCAAAAGGGGAAGGCGGTAAGACATATCGAATCCCGACTGGCGCTTTCCGGGAAAATCCTGCGGATTAGCCGTACAACAAATGTCAGTTACGCTGAAATACGTCGCAAACAGATTATGCAAGGTTAGAGGGATTCCTTGGCCGAACGCCTCCGTGGACCGCGAAAACCCTACTTCCAGATTCGGAGTGGGTTTGAGCAATGCCTTCTCTCCATGAACATAAGGACCTCGGGGATATTCATTGCCTGAGAGCCTGCCAAAGTATCCTTCTACCCTGACCGGTCCCATAAACGACAGGAATCCCGGCAGAACGATCGGTTGCACTTGGTTAATCCGAAGCATCAGGATCGGATCAACATTGTCGCTGGCGAGCATAGGTCCCAGGGTTCCGGGCCCCCACCAAAGGGTTTGCTTGCCGAATGTAATATCGTAAATCGAAATGCGCATGCCCGCGTAAGTATCCAGGAGGTCAAAGTGGTCCGTTGCCGCCGTGGCCTGGGAATTAATTGCGGTCGGAGTGTCATCGGCCTGTGCGAGATAAGCTTGCTGCGACGGTGTAAGGCCGGCATATGCAGGTGAGAATTGATATTCGCCCCGCACGTAGGCAAAGAATCGGCCTCGTACCGCGCGCGCGGAAAATCCGGAGACGTTATTGAACCCGGTGTTGAATGGCCGCCCGAAGTCATCCGTGATGGTTTGGCCGAAGTGGTAGCCGTCGCGCAGCGAGGTGCCGGAAATTCCCAGGGCGCGCGTGTATACCGATTCCACTTCGGCTCCACGCGCTGCGCTCCCATTGAGAAAATTGAGTTCAGCGTTGAATTCCTGGCTGAGGGCATCGAGCAGTGGCTGGGCTTTTCCATTGCTGCCTGCGGCATTCTCCAGGTTATCCTCTGCATCCAGCACCAGTTGCGCACATTGTAGTCTTGTCCAGGGTCGCAACCCGACAAACTGTTTGTTGATGGCTCCCAAGCCTGCCAAACGGTCAAAAACAGAATAGACCCAGCTATCCATGGGGACATATGTAGATCCCAAGGGCTCGTCCGCCAATGCCTGCGCGCCAAGAAGCATGAGCAGTCCCCATGCAAAGCAAAGCAATTGCAAGGTTGCTCGGGGGAAGGGTTTCTGGCCCCGTGGCTTTTCATATATGGATGTTTTTCTTGGAATGAGTTGGTACGCGTGCAGGCGAATTCGCGGGATATTCACGATCGATGTGAGCCTTTCAATCGATGGCGGGGTGTTCGTGAAGCGGGGTGGGCGGTTTTCAAAGTGCGGGCTCGGAGGTGTGCCCCAATAAGATGCCTGAATTCATGCGTTCTTGTGCCCGGGGGTATGCCGATGATCGATTGGCTGACGACGAGCTGGAGCAAATCAGCAGGGGCGCGTCGATTCCAAGGAGCAACGGCCTCGGGCAAATTCCACGGGTTCCGGCAAGAACTATTAAGATTGCGGCTTCACCTTCCAGTTCCGGCCAGAGCAACCGCAAGCGTCTTGAGCAGGATCTTGAAATCAAGCCACAAGGACCAGGTGCGGATGTACTCAAGGTCGAGCCTGACCCAGTCATCAAAGTTCGTGATGTTGTTCCTCCCGTTCACCTGCCAGAGGCAGGTGATTCCGGGTTTTACCATCAGCTTAAGCTTCTGAAAATCCGTGAACCGTTCGTACTCGGTGACAAGCGGCGGGCGGGGGCCCACGAGACTCATATCCCCTTTGAGCACGTTGTAAATCTGGGGCAACTCATCAAGACTGTAACGCCGAATCCACGCCCCGAAGCCGGTGATCCGCGGATCATTCCTAAGCTTAAAGACCGGGCCGTGCATTTCGTTCAAGGATTCAAGCCGTGCTTTTGTCAAGTCAGCATCGGCGTACATGGAGCGGAATTTGTATCCAGTAAACGGACGGCCCCCCAGGCCAACAACCTTCCATTTGTAGAGCACCGGTCCGCGCGAGGAAAGCTTTACACCAACTCCAAGCGCCACGAAAACCGGGGCGAGTAACACCAGGAGCAACGAGGAAATGCAAATGTCGATTGCACGCTTGCAGCCCACGAGCATCGAACTTTCCCAGTTCCGGGAACGGGCCGGGTGCGTGACCGCCGGGCCCAACTCGCAGGATTCGATATTTGTGAGCATCGGTATGGGCTTGATGGTCATTCGGTCGCGGTTCGTGCCGCGACACTTGAATGCTCGCTCTTATCGCCCGCCAGGCACCTTACGGTTGAATGGATTCGTGTAGGGTCTTCCCCCGCGGCGAGTTGTTGAAAGAGCTCCTCGTATTGATCCGTGATTTTTTCCCAAGTGTAAGCTTGACGGATTCTATCCGGCGCGCGGCGTCGAAATTCCGCGGCGACCTCAGGGTGGTCTTCGATTTGGGTAATCTTTTCCGCCAAGTCCCTGACGTCATGATCGAAAAAGGCCCCATAGTCCCCCAACACCTCCGAATTAAAGGGTGTGCGGAGAGCGAGGATACAGTTTCCGTAGCCGAGTGCTTTCAACAAGGCGGGGTTCGTTCCCCCCATGCTATGCCCGTGGATGTAGCCGTAGGCGTTGCAGTGCAACTCCTTGATATGTTCGACATTGTCGATGTGCCCCAGAAAGCGAACCCTGGGATCTTTGCTTCGTTTCAGCCTCTCGCTAAATTCGCTTCGGTAGTGGGCGGCCCCGGCGATCACCAGCAGGCGATCCGTTCGGGCTTGTTGGAAAGCATTCACGATGAGGTCAGGGTTATTCTCGGGGACCAGGCGGCTGGCAATCAGGTAATATTGAAAGGGTTCCAGCCCGTATTGCTTCAGGATCTCCGGGCGGGACGAAGTTTCCACGTTGGCGCCATAGGCGATACATGTGGAAGGCGTGCCAAGTTCCTGCCAATAGACACGTTGCATTTCCCGGGCGTCGGTAATGACGCCCTTGGAGCAAATCCTGCCCACATACTTCGCATTCCAGTAAAAATACTTCCTTCCGAATGATCCCCACTTGCCCCGCTTCCAGTCCAACCCGTCGACATTGATGGCTACTTTCTTCCCGAAAAGGCGCGGAATCAGGCAGTGGAATGCGTGGGCGACATTGACCACGAAGATCACGTCAACCCTTCGGAAGAGCACGTCGAATGCGCAGAGGAGCGAGTGAACCGGCGTGCCCAGTTCTTTCGTTTCGATGCTGGGCAGGTAAACGAGTCGAACACCTTTATAGGAAGGGGGGCGGTCCTTGAAGTGGCTGCGCCGGCAATAACCGATGACTTCGTGGCCGCGCGCTGCTAGTCGCGGGGCAAACTCCATGAAAAAGGTTTCGAGCCCGCCATTCGTGTGCGGGATGCCCCGCGTACCAAACATCGCAATCCGCAGCTTGCGGTTGCCCGGCCGTCCGGCAGAGAGTTCGACAGATTCACTCATGGACCGACTGTGGAAATTCAACCTGTGTGTCTTGCACAGTGTTCAAGAATTCCCGGCGCAAGTTCAAAGCACCGGAACGGTCTTGCGCCCGACGCTTGCCCAGAACTCCGGCAAATTTTTTGTTAATTCAATTTCTTCGATCACGCTGCTTTCTCGCGCGCCGTGCGCCTTGACCCAATTCGCCATGGCGCGGATGCCCTCCGTGAGCGAAGTTTGGGGCGTCCCTCCAAATATTCGTCGCGCTTTCGAGTGATCGGCGTAGACGCGCTTGGCCTCTTTCCGCGGTTCAAGGTGAATCATTTGGGCATTAATGCCCATCACCCCGGAAACGATTGCAGCAAGATCATTGATGGAGTGAACCTCATCGGTTCCGATGTT
>JASHTO010000605.1 GCA_030040515.1 Terriglobia bacterium | reverse complement strand
GAACTTCTCTCAACACCAGGCGATGTCCTGAGGATTCGCCTTTGGTCCACAATTTCCGGCGGGACCGGCTGTAGAAGGTTACAAATCCCGAGTCGAGAGTTTTGCGGAGGGCTTCATCATTCATGTACCCCAGCATCAAAACTTTCCCGCTGTGCCGGTCCTGGACGATTGCCGGAATCAGACCGTCCTCCTGAAATTTTGGCTGCAACATACCATTCTCCTTGCTTGAAAATGAAAAAGCCCGCTGAAACCGTTCGTCAGCGGGCTGCATTGCCGGTCTTTCCCGATTTCTTAAGCATTCGCCCGCTGACACTCCACCTGGTGGCTCGGATGATGATGGCGGTGATGGTGTGTCATGGTGCGAATCATGAAGCTATAGACTACCGTGCCGCCTCCAAACTGTCAATGCGGATTCTGCGGTTGGCACTTCAACGCCGCACGGCCCAGGAATTCCGCGTTGCCGCCCAACTCTTCCTCGATGCGGAGCAACTGGTTGTATTTCGCGATGCGGTCACTGCGGCTGGCGGATCCGGTCTTGATCTGGCCCGTCCCCAGGCCGACGGTGAAGTCCGCAATGAATGCGTCCTCCGTTTCACCGGAGCGATGCGATACGACGGAGGTATAGCCGTGACGTCGGCCGAGTTCGATGGCACGAATCGTTTCCGTCACGGTCCCGATCTGGTTCAGCTTGATCAAAATCGAATTGGCCGTGCCCTCTTCGATCCCGCGTTCCAGGCGCTCCGTGTTGGTGACGAACAGGTCATCACCCACGAGCTGGATTTTGCTGCCTAATTCTTTGGTAAGCACGGCCCAGCCCTCCCAATCGTCCTGCGCCAAGCCGTCCTCGATGCTGATGATGGGATACTGCCGCACCCAGTCGGCATAAAGCTTCACCATTTCATCCGATGACTTCTTTGATTTGTCGGATTTGAAAAACACGTACTTGCCGTCCTTGAACATTTCGCTTGATGCCGGATCGAGGGCAAGCGAGATGTCGTGGCCGGGAGAGTAGCCGGCATTCGTAATGGCCTCCAGGAGCACTTCGACGGCTTCGTCATTGGACTTCAAGCTCGGCGCGAAGCCGCCTTCGTCGCCCACGGAGGTGTTGTAGCCGCGCTCCTTCAGCACCTTCTTAAGTGTGTGAAACGTCTCCGCGCCCATGCGCAGCGCCTGGGCAAAGCTCTCCGCCCCCACCGGCATGATCAGGAATTCCTGAAAGTCCACAGTGTTGTCCGCATGCACGCCGCCGTTCAGGACGTTCATCATGGGCACGGGCAGGATGCGCGCCTGAAGTCCCCCGAGATAGCGATACAGCGGAACGTGCGCCGACTGCGCCGAGGCCCGGCACGCCGCCATGGACACGGCCAGAATAGCGTTCGCACCCAGCCGGCCCTTGTTGGGCGTTCCGTCGAGCGCCATCATGCGTTCGTCGATTTCGGTCTGATTGGCCGCGTCGTGCCCGCCCAGGTCCGCGGCGATTGCGGTATTGATGTTGTCCACGGCCTGGGTGACGCCCTTGCCCAGGTAGCGTCGCTTGTCGTTGTCGCGCAATTCCACAGCCTCGTGTTCTCCCGTCGATGCGCCGGAGGGAACTGCCGCGCGGCCGAACGAGCCGTCGCGCAGAACCACATCCGCCTCCACCGTAGGATTGCCACGCGAATCCAGAATTTGCCTTCCTTGAATGAGATCGATCTGCGCCATAAGGATGATTCCTCGGAATGAATTTGAAATGCGAAATTGTAACACAGCGAGGGTTCAGAACCATTCGTTAAACGGCGGCCGTCAAACGGCGGCGCTTCTGCAACAATGGGAATATTGATTCAGGAGAGTTTTTTCCGCAGCGTGACCACGTTCTTCCCGCGGAGGTGCTGATATTCGATGCTGGTCATGATCTGGCGGACCAGGTAAATCCCCAGGCCGCCTTCCTTTCGTTCTTCCAGCGGAGCGTCCAAGTCCGGGTTGGGGTATTGGGTGGGATCGAACTCAATTCCATCATCTTCGATGCGCGCCACAAACTCGTTTTCGCCCATGGTGACCTGCACGGTGAATCGATGCTCTCCGCCCTTGGGGTAGGCGTGCTTGGCCACGTTGGTGATCATTTCGTCGAGCGCCAGATTCAGGTCGTATTCGATGTCGGGAGGGATGGACTTCTGTACGCAAAGCTCCGACACGTAACTCATGACCCGTTCGAGCTCGGAAGCGTCGTTTTTCAGAACCAGCGTGGCTTGCTCGGCCATGATGCACCCCACAGCCTGAATACTCGGGCTTTCCGAGCCCATGGAGAAGCCCGACGAAATTGATCCGGCGCAAGCCGCGGTTGCGATTCCTCCCGGCAGTGCCATTGCCCGATGAGCTGCCCCCGCGCCGCCGCACACCTCTATAGTACACCCAACCCGCCTGCCCGAATCCCCTCTAAATGTTGATAACCAAACACTCCCCGCGGCGTTTTATCGAGTGTAGAGCGAGGACTAATCCAGTAGCCCACCGTAGGGGCAACCCTTGTGGTTGCCCAAGGGCGGCCACGAGGGCCGCCCCTACCGCATACGTGCCCGCATTGTCCGCCCGGGCCTTTCAGCATATAATTCCTCTCTGATTCCAACGAGGTATTCTTTCCTTCCTGCCATGTATTGGCTTTACAGCATGCTATTCACGGTGGGTGCGATACTGACCGCGCCATACTACCTGCTGCGACCGGGCCGGGGGCGGGGAAGCAGGTACTGGTCGGAGCGCTTTGGGAAAATTCCCTATCAGGAATCGTCCTCCGGCGCAATCTGGGTGCATGCCGTTTCCCTGGGAGAAACGCTGGCCGTGGCCGGATTGGTGCAGGAAATTCAGCGAAAATATCCCGACCGCCGGATTTATCTGAGCCAAGTGACGCCCGCGGGACGTGAGGCCGGGGAAAAGCGCCTGCCCTCTATCGCCGGCCGCTTTTATCTTCCCCTGGATTGGCGATGGACAGCGCGCAAAGTGCTGGCACGAATCCGGCCATCGTTATTAGTCGTAGTTGAAACCGAGATCTGGCCCAATCTCCTGCGTGCCGCGCGCGAAGCGGGCTCGCGGGTGGTGATGGTGAACGCGCGCTTGTCCACGCGCTCGTTCAAACGCTATCGGCTGGCGAGCCCCTTCCTGCGCCGCGTGCTGGCGGGCGTGGATGAAATCTGCGCCCAAACGGAGGAAGATGCCAATCGTTTCCGCCTTCTCGGCGCGTCTCCTGACCGCGTGCGCATGACCGGCAATTTGAAATTTGACGCGCAACCGCCCCAGCTTGGCGACTTTGCCCGCGCCCTGAAGGGCGCGCTGAAGCAGACCGAGCGTTCGCCGGTTATCGTGGCGGCAAGCACCATGCCCGGTGAAGAACCGCTGGTGTTCAAAGCCTGGGACGCCGTCCGCCAGCGCCACCCCAAGTCCCTGTTGATTCTCGCGCCGCGTCATACCGCCCGCGTTCCCGAGTTGGGTGAACAATTGGTTCGTGAGCTGCGTGGTTTCGCGCGGCGCACGGCCCTACCGGCGGATGAGCAGGCTCTCGCCACCCAACTGCAATCGAAGCCCATCCTCATTCTGGACACGGTCGGCGAGTTGGCGGGAGTTTTCGAAGTTGCGGATGTGGTCTTCATGGGAGGCAGCCTGGTTCCCACCGGGGGACACAACCTGCTTGAGCCGGCGTACTGGTCAAAGCCCATCATTTTCGGTCCACACATGGAGAACTTTCGCGAAATCGCCCGGCGCTTCCTCGATGCCAAGGCGGCAATTCAGGTGAATAATCCGGAAGAACTCGCCCAGGCCGCCCAACGGCTTGAAGATCCCGCCGAACGCGCGCGCCTGGGTGTAGCGGCGCGCAAAGTTTTGGATCAGAATTCCGGCGCCACGGCACGCACGCTCGATGTCCTTCAGAAGTATCTCGAGCGTGAGATGCACGGCCAGGCGGCGCTTCCTCGCGAGGGCATGTGAGCGCCCTCCTGCGGCCACTCGGCGCGGCATTTGGATTGGGTGTGCGCGTTCGCCACGCCGCCTATCGCCACGGCTGGTTCAGGACGCACCGCCTGAATCGTCCCGTAGTGAGCGTGGGCAATCTCACCGCGGGTGGAACGGGCAAAACGCCGCTCGTGGCATATATCGCCAAATTGCTTTTGCGCCACGGCTGGAAGCCCGCAATCCTCACGCGCGGATACGGCCGCAGCAGCAAGGACGCGATGATCCTCCTGCCGCCGGGCATCGACCGCCACGCGGATCCCCGCGAGGTCGGGGATGAGCCGGCACTGCTGGCCCGCACGATTCCGGAAGTTCCGTTGGTGGTCTGTGCTGACCGGTTTCGTGGCGGTCGGACGGCGGAAACGCAACTTCAAGTGGACGTGCACATTCTCGACGACGGCTTCCAGCACCTCGCGCTCGCCCACGATGTGGACGTGCTGGTGCTCGACGCCACGCAATCCCTCTCCGACCGGAATCTGCTCCCGGCGGGCCGGCAACGTGAGCCGCTCTCGGCAATTCGCCGGGCGCAGATTGTGGTGCTCACGCGGACGGATTCCGCGGATCCCGTGCCGCTTGAGGAGCTGACTCGGAGAATTCACCCCGCCGCGAGAATCTTCCGCAGTCAAACGAAATTACGGGGTTGGACCGACGCGCTGAGCGGAGAAAATGTTCCAATGGAATCCATCCGCGCTCAGAAGGTGGCGGCGTTCTGCGCTCTGGGCAATCCGCGGGCGTTCTTCGCCGACCTGCGCCGCTGGGGATTCGACCTGGTGGCGGAGGATGCATTTCCGGATCATCACGTATACACTGGCGGAGAGATTGAGCGGCTGGCGGCGGGCGCCCGCGCACACGGGGCCGCCGCTCTGCTCACGACCCAAAAGGATGCGGTAAAATTTTCGCCGAACTGGACGACGCAGCCGCCCATTTTGGCTTGTGCGATTGAAACACACCTCCCGGACGCGGGTGAGTTCGAGAGCACGCTGTTGAGTTATCTCGAGAAGGCGCATTGATGGCGGCTCCTGCTCGTTTTGCCAACGTTCAGCGCATTCTGGTGCGGGCCACGAATTGGGTAGGCGATGCGGTGATGTCGCTTCCGGCTCTCGAAGCGCTGCGCGCGCGGTTTCCACGCGCTGAAATCGTTCTGCTTTCCAAATCTTCGGTAAGCGAACTCTATTGGTATCATCCCGCCGTCAATCGCCAAATTATTTACAAACCGGCAAGCGAGCATCGCGGCCCGCGGGGATTCGCCCGGCTGATCCGCGAGCTGCGGGCGGAGCGTTTTGACGTCGCGGTGCTGTTCCAAAACGCCTTTCAGGCCGCGTGGATCGCCTGGCGGGCGCGTATTCCGCTGCGCATCGGTTATGCCACGGACGGCCGCGGCGCCCTGCTTCACGAGGCCGTTGAGCCGCCCTTGCCTGCCGCCTACGGGCATCAGGTGAATTATTATTTGCAGCTCCTTTTCCGCGCGGGCCTGACGGCGAAGCCCCAGCCGGTGGAGGAAATCCGTCTGCGCCTGAGTGAGTCGGAGGGTGCCTGGGCCGAAAAGAAAATCGAAGGCCTGGGATTGAGCGGGCCGCGATTCATTGTGGGCATGGCGCCCGGCGCGGCTTTTGGCCCGGCCAAGCGCTGGCCTTTCGAGCGATTCGCCGGCCTCGCCGACCGCCTGATTGGTGCGCTGAATGCCGATGTGCTAATCTTCGGTTCCGCCGCTGAGCGGCCGCTGGCGGAGGACATTGCCAGCGCCATGAAGCACACGCCTGTGATCAGCGCGGGTGAAACTTCGCTGCGGCAACTGCTGGCGCTCATGGCGCGATGCCAGTTGATGGTGACAAATGATTCCGGGCCCATGCACCTGGCCGCAGCCTTGGGCGTGCCGCTGGTGGCGATTTTCGGCTCCACGGACGAGCGCGCCACCGGGCCGCTCGGGAAGCGCGTGCGCGTGGTCAAGCGCGAAGTGGCATGCAGCCCTTGCGGATTGCGTGAGTGCCCCATCGATTTCCGCTGCATGAACGAGATTTCGGTGGAAGAGGCGTTTCAGGCCACGCTGGAGCTGGTGAAGCGGTGGAATATTACGCACGAATTGTAGCGGCGGTCGCAGACCGCCGCTACAGCGAAATGATGAACCGTTCATACCCATGACTCTCCAAGCCACGGAGCGAGCAGGATTACTCAAAGTTCTCGACCGCTTCCCGCGCCAGCGCGTCATCATGCTGGGTGACCTGGTGGCGGACCAGTTCATTTATGGCGAAATCACGCGCGTCTCGCGGGAAGCGCCCGTGCTGATCCTTAAGGAGCGTGAGAAGCAGGTAGTTCCCGGCGGGGGAGCCAACGCGGCAAGCAACCTTGCCGCGCTCGGTGCGCGCGTCACTCCGGTGGGAATCGTTGGCGATGATGAGACGGGTGACGCCCTGCTGCGCTGTTGCCGCGAGCGGCAAATTTCCACGAGTCACATTCTGCGCGTGAAGAATCACTTGACTCCGACGAAGACGCGAATCCTGGGTGGGCTCTCGCACTGGCAGCGCCAGCAGATCGTGCGGATCGATCGCGAGCCCCTGCATCCTCTCGCGGCGGCTATTCGCAATCGGTTGACGCGAAAGGTGGCAGGGTTGCTCAGTTCCGCAAATGGCCTGCTGGTGGCCGATTACGGCTACAGCACGACGAACGCCCGGGAGGTTGATTTCCTGCGCCGGCGCTCGAAGCGATT
>JASHTO010000604.1 GCA_030040515.1 Terriglobia bacterium | reverse complement strand
TACCCGCAGAAGCTCCTGACTTCGTCCAAAGGATCACGGCGAAGATCATCGCAGGCCAGGGCGACGCCCTGCCGGTGAGCGCACTGCCCGTCGATGGAACATTCCCCACCGGCACCGCTCAGTGGGAAAAACGGAATATTGCTCTGGAAATTCCCGTGTGGGATGAAGACCTCTGCATCCAGTGCGGGAAATGCGTGTTGGTTTGTCCACACGCGGTCATCCGCGCCAAGGTCTACGAGTCCGGGAAGCTCGCCGCTGCGCCCGCCACCTTCAAGTCCGCTGCCGCGCGCTGGAAGGACTTCAAAGAGATGCGGTACACGTTGCAGGTTTCGCCTGAGGATTGCACGGGTTGCCGGTTGTGCGTTGAGGTTTGTCCCGCAAAGAGCAAGAGCGAGGTTCGGCACAAAGCGATCAACATGTGCCCGCAAGCTCCCCTTCGAGAGGGGGAGCGCGAAAACTGGAACTTCTTCCTGAGTCTGCCCGAGCCGGAGCGGGCTGCGCTCAGCCTCGGGCAAGTAAAGGATGTTCAGTTATTGCAGCCTCTCTTTGAATTCTCTGGCGCCTGTGCGGGGTGCGGAGAAACGCCTTACATCAAACTGCTCACTCAACTGTTTGGCGATCGCGCTCTGATCGCCAACGCCACGGGCTGCTCCTCCATCTATGGCGGCAATCTACCCACGACCCCTTACACAGCGAACGAGCAGGGACGCGGCCCGGCATGGTCCAACTCGCTGTTTGAGGACAACGCCGAGTTTGGCCTCGGCATGCGCTTGGCTCTGGAGCAGCAGGCCGACTATGCGCGCCACCTGCTGCTGAAGCTCTCCACAACCCTGGGTGAGGGGTTTGTTCAGGAGATTCTTAAGGCTGACCAGTCCGAGCCCAACGGCATTAGCGCCCAAAGGAAACGCGTAGCTAACCTGAGACGGAAGCTCGAAGGGCTGGAAAGCTTCGAGGCCCGCGACCTGCTGAACGTGGCCGATGCGCTCGTAAAAAAGAGTGTATGGATCGTAGGGGGCGACGGCTGGGCTTACGACATTGGTTACGGAGGTCTGGATCACGTGCTCGCCTCGGGCGCCAACGTGAACGTTTTGGTGCTCGACACCGAGGTTTACTCCAACACGGGCGGTCAGATGTCCAAGGCAACCCCGCGAGCCGCAGTGGCCAAATTCGCGGCGGGCGGGAAATCCAAACCGAAGAAAGATCTGGCGATGATGGCGATGTCCTATGGCAGCGTTTATGTGGCGCGTGTCGCTATGGGCGGGAACGATACCCACACCCTCAAGGCTTTCTGGGAGGCTGAAACTTATGAAGGGCCCTCGCTGATTATTGCTTACAGCCACTGCATCGCCCACGGTTACGACATGGCTTATGGGATGGAACAGCAAAAGGCCGCCGTGCAGTCAGGGTACTGGCCGCTTTTCCGCTACCATCCTGCTCTCGCGAAGGAGGGCAAGAATCCCCTGCAACTGGACTCGCGGCCGCCGTCGATCCCACTCGAGAAGTACGTCTATAACGAGACGCGGTATACCATGCTGGCGCACAGTGACCCCGAGGCCGCAAAGGGATTATTGGAGCTCGCCCAGGCCGACGTCAAAGACCGCTGGCGGCTGTATGAGAACTGGGCCGCCCAGGCACTTGCGGGCGTCTCGAAGTGATGGGTAGCGCAGACTTCGCGCTTTTCGGAGGAGGAAAAAGCATGATCGACCTGACCACAACTTATCTAGGACTCAAGCTTAAGAATCCGCTCGTAGCCTCCGCTTCGCCGCTCTCCGAAGACCTGGACAAGGTTCGAAAAGTGGAGGATGCGGGCGCTGCGGCGATCGTACTCCATTCGTTGTTCGAAGAACAGATCAGGCTCGAGAGCCACGAGCTGGATCGCGTTCTGGGCGCTGGAACTGAGAGCTTTCCTGAGTCCTTGACCTATCTCCCTGAGGTGAACTGGTACAACCGCGGCCCGGACGGTTATCTTGAACACCTCTCTCGTGTCAAGAGAACGGTCCAAATTCCCGTCATCGCAAGCCTCAATGGCATTTCGCCCGGTGGCTGGACCAAGTACGCCCCGATAATGCAGGAGGCGGGCGCCGATGCTCTGGAATTGAACATTTATCACTTGGCGACGGACCCGAACGTGACGTCCGCCCAGCTCGAGGACATGTACTGCGACCTGGTGCGGGAAGTGACGTTCACCCTCCAAATTCCGGTGGCCGTCAAGCTAAGCCCATATTTCACCGCCGTCGCTAACGTTGTGTCGCATCTTGACCGGGCCGGCGCGAATGCCCTGGTGCTCTTTAATCGCTTTTACCAGCCGGACTTTGACCTGGAGAGCATGGCGGTGGTGCCGCGTCTCACGCTGAGCAACTCCTACGAATTCCCCTCCGCCTGCACTGGGTGGCGATTCTCTATGGACGCATTCGCGCCGGGTTGGCCGTCTCGGGGGGAGTCCATACCGCTGAGGATGTGCTGAAAGCGATGATGGCCGGAGCCCAAGTGGCGATGATGACTTCGGCTTTGTTAAAACACGGCGTCGGCTATTTCTCCGAGGTTCTGGCGTCAGTGGCGGCATGGATGGAGGAGCATGAATACGACTCCATTCAACAAATGCGAGGCAGCATGGCCATGCAGGCGGTGCCAGATCCCTCAGCTTTCGAGCGCGCCAACTATATGCGTGTACTCAATTCCTACGCTCTACGCATGCCGCACTAGAACGCCTAAACATGAACAAGGAATTGTCGAGGTGCCATATCAGTCGTAATCCCAGGATAAGGGTAGGGTTGAGGAATAGACAATGTTGATGGTGACGGCGGTCACCATGGATCTCAACAGCGAAATTAAAATGAGAGACATCGCGCTTTCGAATCGGGCAGCTAGGCAAGCACGGGAGGACGCGGGGCTGGATTACTGCGGCGGCGGGAAGTCGCTTCACGAGGCGTGCCTACAGGCGAATATCTCGCCGGGAGAGGTATTGAACCGATTGCGGGAAACCGTCAAAGACATCGGCCCCGAGGACCGGCACTGGCTGGCTGCACCGTTGTGTGAACTGACGCGGCATATTTGTGAGAAACATCATCGTTACGTTCGCGAAATGATTCCCCGCACGCAAGCCTTGTCAGACAAAGTCACTGCAAAACATGAAAGCAATCATCCCGAGCTTGGGGATATCACGAAACTCTTCGCCGAGGTCGGCCGAGAGATGATCATGCACATGCAGAAGGAAGAGCTAGTCCTCTTTCCCTGTATCGATGCGGTGGAGCGGGCGGTCATTGCAAATGGTTCGATCGAACCGCCCTTCTTTCAGACAGTAAAGAATCCCGTCCATGCCATGATGCAGGAGCATGATGCGGCAGGACATTTAATTCGGGTCAGGACTTCAGAGTACGCGCCTCCCGCCGACGCTTGCACCAGCTTCAAGGCGCCTTACCAAGCCCTCCGGGAATTCGAGGCAGGCCTGCACCAGCAGGTACATCTCGAGAATAATGTTCTTTTCCCTCGAGCGGTGGAGTTGGAAGCCTCTGCCCACATGATGCAGTCCGATTAGCGGATTCGGGGCAATCGCAATTCGTGGAGGAAAGGATGGTTCGTTTCGATGCTGCGCACAGAGCTGTTCATTACCCGCCTGATCGCCGTTTTCGCATTTGGATCCGACCGTCTATCCTAATCGGGGCCGGAATCGCGATCCTCTCCGTAATTGCGGCCGCCTGGATCGAGGTCGCAGTGGCCGGAGTGCCTCGTGTTCCGGCTGTTTCGCAGATATATCCAAACAACTTCGCGGGGCCGCACGGTTTTCCCGCATGGGTGCGCTACTGCCACTTCTTCAACTTTCTTTTCGTGATGATGCTGATTCGGAGCGGTCTTTCAATCCTGATGGACCATCCGCGCCTCTATTTCAACGATGGCTGCACACCGGGAAGCGAATGGATTCGGTTTACGCCATTGAAGGTTCCACGCGACCGCATCTGGACCGCGAAAGATGACGCGCGCTACATTTCACCTCTCGTGGGCACGCCGGGTTACCGGCACACCATTGGCATTGCGCGGGTTTGGCACTTCATCGACGTCCATGGCTTTATCATCACCGGCATCATCTTCATCATCATGCTGTTCGACACCGAGCAGTGGCGGCGTATTGTGCCCACGTCCCCCCTCGTGCTCTTGCAAGCGTGGAACACGTGGGTCCACTACGCGACGTTTCATTTGCCGCCGGAGCCCAACGGGTTTTATGGCTATAACGCATTGCAACAGATCGCCTATTTCACAGTAGTCTTCGTGTTCGGCCCGCTGGCAATGGCTACCGGCATAGCGATGTCTCCGGCGGTGGTGAACCGGTTTCCGTGGTACGCGCGAATATTCGGTGGCCGGCAATCGGCCCGTTCAATCCACTTCCTGACTATGTTCAGCTTCCTCGCATTTTTGGTTGTGCACGTGACCCTCGTCGTGATGACGGGGTTCGCGCGCAATATGAACCACATTGTGAT
>JASHTO010000603.1 GCA_030040515.1 Terriglobia bacterium | reverse complement strand
GCAAAGGTGGCGAGACCGCGGCTCTCGGGAAGGTGAAGGTCCAGTAGCAACAGGTCCACATGCCCGGCATTCAAACGGTGAAGCCCCTTCGCCAGCCCGTCAACCCATTCGAGCTCGAAACCGGCTTCGGGTACGTCCGCCAGCGCTTCGCGGAGCACCAATGCGTCTGCCGGATTGTCCTCAATGAGGAGAGTTCGGATCGAGCTGATAGCCATGAGCTTTTCCTCCTGGTAGTGTCACCACCGAAAGCCAGAAATGTTCGATCGACTGCACGACGCTGATGAACTGCTCGAAGTCCAGCGGCTTCGTGACATAGCAGTTGGCGTGCTGTGCGTAGGTCTGGCAGATGTCCTGCTCCGCCTTGGAGGTGGTGAGGATCACCACGGGAATATGCTTCAATTTCGGGTCGTTCTTCAGCTCCGCGAGGACCTCACGGCCGTTCTTTTTGGGGAGATTGATGTCCAGCACAATAAGGTCGAACGGCCCTGCCTTTTTATCGGGGGACTTGCCAAACAAAAGGTTCAGCGCCTCCACACCATCGCTCGCCACGGTGAGCTGATTTTTCACCTTGGCGTCGCTCAAGGCCTCAATCGTCAAGCGCACGTCACCCGGATTGTCCTCTACCAAAAGTATGTTAATCGGTACTCCACACCTTTCGTCCATGGCCGCTCCCTTTGGCTCATTTCGCTGCCTCATCGCCGTCGGTACGGCACGGGGGTCCAAGCTCGAAATGAACTCCGCGGAATCCTATTCCAAGCAAACTTAATATCGGCATTCCGCTAAATCCCCTTTAATAGAAAGCTGACATCCAGCCTGAGACTGAAAATGAGACAACTCTAATGCGCCGCTCGCCGCGTATCAATGCCTGCCCGTCGTTACGACGCGCAAATTTGAACCCTCTTCCTTCCCTTCATTTCTTTATCCTTGGGCGTACATTGTGCGAGAATGGCAGTTCAAGGATGAACAGGGTTATAACCGTACCCAGATTCACTCGGGAGGGCAGCAGGGCCTGTGCAGATACACGACAGCTTTCAGGAGGAACCCTTTGGATTTCTTCATCGACGTGACTGAGGCTAGATCAAGTGACAAGGGGGACAAATGCTAACCGCAGTCCTTCGTGAAGTTCACCGTCTGGTATTGGAGGAGCGCCCGACCCCCGTGCCGGGACCCGAAGAGGTCCTGGTGCGCGTCAGATCCTGCGGCATTTGCGCCACAGACTACAAAGCCGTCCGAGGGGTCCGGCAGAACGTCAGCTTCCCCTTCGTCCCGGGTCACGAACCCGCGGGCGTTGTGGCCGGAGTGGGTGCGCACGTTCGCGGCATCAAAGAGGGCGATGAAGTCATCATCTGTCCCAGCGGCCATTGCGGATATTGCCGCTATTGCCGGATGGGCATGACGCACTACTGCGAGCACTGGTACACAACGGGAGGCGACGGGCCGGACGATGTGCGCCCGGGGAGCTTTGCCGAGTACCTGGTGACCGGCGCCAATACGCTCTATCCCAAGCCCCCCGGAGTGAGTTTTGATGCGGCCTGCCAAACCGAGCCGTTGAGCGGCGCTTGGAAGGGAGTCATCCACTATTCGGAAATGAAAGTCGGCGACGATGTAGTGGTCATCGGCACGGGCGGAATCGGCATGTACTGCCTGATGGTGGCGAGGGCGGCGGGCGCCGGTCGGCTGATTGCCGTTGACGTAAGCGATTTTGCTCTTGAAACCGCGCGCAGCCTGGGCGCCACTCACACCCTGAATCCCAAAAAGGACGATGTGAAGTCCGCCGTCTATGAGATTCTTCCCCAGGGACCTGACCTGGTGGTGGAAGCCGCGGGACCCATCGAAGCCGTCAACCTGATGGTCAGCCTGCTGCGGCGCGGCACGCGCTGGAACCTTTTCGGCATCACCACCCACGAGAAGTTCGAGCTGGACGGCGGCCTCATGCACTTTCTCGAGGCGCGCATGGATTCCAGTTTCTCCACCAACCCCATGGCCATGGAAAATGCCATCCGGTTAATGGAGCGTGGCGTGGTGAATCCCGATAAGGTGGTCTCGCACCGCTTTCCCTTGGAATCGATCGGCAAGGCCATGGAAGTGATGGGGAGCCCACGGCGAAACAAGATTGTCATCAATCCTTAATCCGCCGCGCCCGGACGATTGCGGAAGGCAAGACTTACCACACTTTCCTCAATGTTCGAAACACCACATAGCAGCGAAAAACTCGGCTCCTATGGTGTTACCGGTTGCATGGGCGGGTTCGGCTAGCGTAACATTGATCTAAATCGGGCTGGATTATGAGAAAGGGGACACGCATGTCGCCAACAGGAGTCAAGGACGAAGCTCGAAGGCTGATCGACCGAATGCCGGATGACTCCACGTGGGATGATTTGGTGCGGGAAATCTAGGTGCGTCTAGCCATCGAATCAGGCCTTGTGGACGGTCGCGCGGGACGAACCACCAGCGTTGAAAACTTGCGCGCAGAATTCAGCCTCAAATAGTGAAAGTCTAAAGGAGCACACGATGTCCAAAATTGAAGAACTCAAGGCAGAAATCGAAAGGCTTCCCAGCGAGCAATCTGCGGAACTTTTCCGGTGGATGTCCGAAAGAGAATGGGAAAACTGGGACCGGCAGATCGAAGCGGACTCAAAGGGTGGCAAGCTCGATTTCCTGGTCCGGGAGGCTCTTGAGGAGAAGGCAAAAGGTACCCTCAAGGAATTGTGAATGCACCGCACCACTCGGCGCTTCAGAACCTTCCTGACGCGCCTTCCCGAGCCCGTCCAAAAGCTGGCTCATCAGAACTTCGCACTCCTGAAATCCAATCCCGCTCATCCCTCGCTGCATTTTAAGAAAGTCGGAACCCTGTGGTCCGCGAGAGTTGGGCTCAACTACCGCGCGATTGCGTTGGAGGATGGTTCTGACTTTATCTGGGTTTGGATTGGCCCTCACGATGAATATCAGCGGTTGATCAAAGATCAACGCTGACAGCGCGCAGAAGCCTCCCCGCCGCGCCTCGCGATTCGGCAGCGCCGCCTTACTTTTCAGGATTCAGGCTTGCAGTTTCCTTCGCTCCCACCACTTCCACGGTGAGCGGGGCGGAAGGATGGAGCATCGTCGAATTGGATTCCGCCGCGCCCACCACGTACATGGGCTGAGTAATGGGCTTGGCCCAGTCTTCGGCGTGCAGCGTGAAGGTGCGGCTCGATTGCGATTCAGTCACCAAAACGCCGTTCAGGCCGACGTTCACCACGCGCACACCCGGGGGCAGGTTTCGAACCGTGCACGGAACACGGCCCACAAAACCGTTGCGGCGGTCCACATGCAGCGTCACTTTCATATCCTGTCCGGGTTCAAGCTCCACGCGGCTGAGGTCCGTCGTGACCACGACATCCGGCGGTGGGACGACGGCAGCGAGCTCGAGCGGAGCATCGGAATTCACCACTCTCACGCGCTCCCGGCCGTTGATCGTGGCGTGCCCTTCGATCTTGAATTCCGCCGGAAGCGACTTGGGTGAATCGCTGGAGTCGGCCGTCAGCAGAACGATGGTTGAATCCTGCCCGGCAGGAATGCTGGCCGGGCTGGCGGTGATCCCTTTGGGCAGGCCTTCCACACTGATGTCGATCGGCCCGTCATACCCTTCCACGCGGCTGGCTTCTACGGTGATGAGCGCCGAGCCCCCTGCGGGAATATTGGGATTCTCGTCTTCAGCGCGAAGTTGGAAATCAGGATTCGCCTTGTGAATGGTCAAACGGTAGGCAAAGTCCGGACCTTGCATGCCGCGAACGTCCTTGAGGTGAAGAATGTAATCGGCATCGCTGGGGGCAACAAAGTCCAGTCGCGAATCGGCCCCGTAGCCCGGCCCGCCGTCGTCATTTCGCCAGTAGAGGTGAAAAACCGGCAGGCCATTGGGTGGAAATTCCGCGTCGGGCGGCAGAATCTCCACGCGATACACCGGCGTGTCCACGGCGTGTGCGTCCGGGGTTGTCCCCAGCATCGCCCAACGCAGGCCATCGGCGCTGCGCAGGCG
>JASHTO010000602.1 GCA_030040515.1 Terriglobia bacterium | reverse complement strand
AAGATTCGTTCTTCGCTGACGTTATGCATGCACACGGGAATGCGCAGCATGGACGCCAGCGTAATCAACTGATGCCCAATGTGCCCGTAGGAAATCGAGCCGTGGTTCGCGCCCCAGTTGTTCATGACGGAGTAGACGTCGCGGAACGGACCCTTGCCAGTGAGGGTAGGCGCAAACCACGTGGTGGGCCAGGTGGGATTGGTGCGCTCATCGAGGATCTTATGGACTTTCGCGGGCAGCTCCACCGTGTATCCTTCCACCAGTTGCAGCACCGGCCCCTGGCCCGCAATCCAATTGATGCGCGCCATGGTGGCGGGAAATTCGCAGCAGGTGAGGAACTGAGACGACCATCCGCCGCCGCGGAAATATTCCAGCATTGCCGGCCCCCACTGAGTGGCCTCAAGACAGGCTTCGACTTCCTCGACGGTGACTTCCCAGAAAGGCTTCATCACGGATTTGCCGTCGCGGGTCATTCGCCCCGTGGCGTCGAGCGTAGCTGCGCCGGAGTTGATCAGGTGCAGAATGCCGCCGCTGGCTTTTCCCGAAAGCTTGTGGCCGGCCACGCGCTTCACCGCGGCGGGGCTCCAGTAGGTGCGAACGTCGGCGAAAATTTGCGCCGTGTCGGTAAGCAGGTGCCCGATGAGCATGGTTGCGCCGTTGAGCGAATCGTTCTCCGTGGCGAAAATATATGGCTCGCGAATGCCGTTCCAATCGAAGGAAGAGTTGAGAATCGCTTCCATAAAGTCGCCGTTGGGAAAATGGTCGGTCCATTGGCGCTGCCCCTGGAAGCCGCCCACAATGGCGTTGCGGCCCATGGCTTCTTCGCCGTAACCCATTTTTGCAAGCCGCGGATTGCCCACCATCAGGTCCCGCGCGATGAGCGTCATCTTCACGGACGTCACCCAATCGGCGTCCTTCGCCTCGCGCGACTTCTGAAGTTTTTCGGGATTCCAGTCCTTGCCCTCGTGGCAATAGGCTTTCACCCACTCCATGGCGTGGTCGCATTCCTTCTCGTCGAAAATCTTCTCCTCGATGCGCCGCACGAACTCCGACATATCGACGTACTCAGTGCGGATGCCGAGATAATTCTGGAAGAAATCCGGATTCACCATCGAGCCGGCGATGCCCATGGAGACCGCGCCCAGCGACAGGTAGGATTTGCCGCGCATCTCCGCCGCGGCCAGCCCCGCCTTGGCGAATTGCAGCAGCTTCGCCTGCACGTCGGGCGGAATTGACGCGTCGGTTGCGTCCTGCACGTCCTGGCCATAGATGCTGAAGGCGGGAAGACCTTTCTGGTTGTGCCCGGCGAGCACGGCGGCCAGATAAACCGCGCCCGGACGCTCCGTGCCGTTGAAGCCCCAGACGGCTTTGGGAATCAGCGGGTCCATGTCCATGGTTTCCGACCCGTAGCACCAGCAGGGCGAAACCGTGAGCGACACGCCCACGCCCGCGCGCGCGAACTTTTCCGCGCAGTCGGCCGCTTCCGCCACACCGCCGATGCACGAGTCGGCGATCACGCACTCCACCGGCAGGCCATTCGAATGTCGCAGGCTCTTCTTCAGAAAATCCGCGGCGGCCTTCGCCATGCCCATGGTTTGCTTCTCGAGTGACTCGCGCACGCCCTTGCGGCGGCCGTCGATCGCCGGGCGAATTCCGATTTTGGGCAGCGCTCCGCGCAGCCGCTTTTGCGGCTTGTTGATTTTGAATTCGGACGTTTTTGCCATGCTGGTTCACCCCCTCCCATGGGCGCATTATTGTAACGCAAAGCTGAATTTTTGCACCGGAGTTATCGATTACAGGGATCGAAGCGCGGTGGAAATGAGCCGCATCGCCGCATGAATCGCCGGGAGCAATCCGCCCGCCACGCCCATGCCGAGCGCGAAGATGATTCCGCCCAACAGTAAACCAGGCGTGATGCGGAAGGCGAAGGCCATGTGCGAAAAGGTCTGCCAGTTTATCGTTCCGGTTGTGAAACCGTTCAAGGGCAGCACGGCCAGGCACTCAAACCCACCGTACAATAACCCAAGAGATTTGCGCGATGCCTCGTCTTAGTGCAACGCGGTTATTGAGTCGGCCCAATTTGTGAAAGCCGAGGAGCCAAGGTGATAGGGCTGAAGCGTACTCGCGCAGCAATGGTGGGTCCTGAAGGGTAGTTTGTGCTTGTGGGGTGCCACTTTTCAAGTCAAACGCCCAGAGGTAGTCCTGATTTCTCCGGTATGTTTCAGTGAGCCTCACATAGTCAAACAAATCCCTTTCCCCGTAGGAACTCGATTCGATTACTTCGTCTCCGATCGAGACGAGGGTCTTAATATCTGCTGCGGAAATGTTGTTGGAATTTCCCAAGCCTTGAACTATGAACGGCCGCGCGCCTGCGCCGCCTGCAATTTAGAGGATTGTGGGCGCCATGAGGATTTTCTTTTCCCTTTGCTATTTTGCCCCAGGAGGGGCGTTGCGACCAAGGGAAAATCGGCGATGAATTGGGTAGCGTCCTGGTGATCTTGGCACGGCCATCCCAAAGCGTGAAAAAATAAACAATCTCACGCAAAGGCGCGAAGACGCAAAGTCACGCAGGGCAGAAATCCTTTGATTGCTTAGCGATGCTTTGCGCCTTGGCGTCTTTGCGTGAGGTGTTTTTCTTTTGAGCGGATCCTTCTCACGCCTTTACTACCACCTTCCGGAATGCGCAAAGGTTCGCGCCACCGCCACGAGGATTACTGCACCCACCGTGGCCGCGGCCAGGCTGCCGATGAAACCGAGAAAGTAAATTCCCAGTAGCCTGAAAATCCAACCTCCGATGACTGCCCCAATCAAGCCCAGAAACAGGTCGGCGATGATTCCGAATCCGCCGCCCCGCGTAATTTTGCCGCTCAGCCAGCCGGCGATCAGTCCGATGATAATCCACCCGAGTATCGTAGAATGCATGGTTAGCACCATATCTTCGTCTAAACCCCCGCGGGCATGAGCAGGTAGCCCACCACGCCGTGAGCGTTAATCTGTGTAATCACCAGGCTATAGGGATGGCTGGCATCGTTGGGAAAAAGGTCGAGCGATTCCTGCACACCCAGGTTATCGAGCCAGAGCTTTTGTCCGCCGGAGGCCAATGTGATATAGCCGCGGAAGCGCTGATGTCCAACGTTGGTTTTGAGGACGGTGAGGGCGACTCCCGGAGCGAGCTGCGTGGGTGAATTCCGGATAGCCTCAAAGGTTATCTTTTCGCGCCGGAGCTTCCGGTTCAGGTCACGCAAGTTGGCGCGCTCCTGGCCGACCTCTTCGTTGACGTTGATCAGGCTACGGGCATTTTCGTCGCGCGCATTGCTCAACTCGGCTTGCAGGGCGGCCACTTCCGTTTCAAGCTTTTTGTTCAGTTCCGCCACACTCGCACGATCCGCGTTTTGATTCTGTTCGATCTGGTTCAATCGTGAATCCACCGCCTGGTTCCTCTGGTCCATTTCGCTGCGCAGGCGGGTTTCAAGCTCGTGGGTCTGGCGGCGGGCAAATTGCAAAGTGGAATTGACCTTGCTGTCGAGCGTGGTGAGATGGGCAGACATCTGGTCCCAGCCGGCCGTCAGGCTGTGAACCTTGGCCTCCGCGTTTCCCATACGGCTTCCCAGGGTATCTATCGAGTGGAACATGTCGGGAAGTTGCGCAATTGAAATGTTTTGGGCGCGCAGCGCGTAGTAGCTGTAGGTCAAGGCACCGAGAAATGCCAGCGCCAAAACAATCAATGCCACCCACAGGGGGCTAGTCCCGTGAGTTTTTGGAGGCGTGTCCGGAGTCCTTTCCTCCGGCCCAAAAAGGGAAAGTCCCGAACTCTGCAGGCCCGTGTGTCCAACGGTCAAAGGCGGTGGAATAGGGGCTTCTCGCCTTTCAGATTTTTCCAAGAGTGGTTCTTCCAGGTGAACTTGCTGCACATTCTCTGGCTTAACATCGGGCTCCGGCTTAACATCAGGCGCTGCGGCCTGGGACTTTGTTACTTCTTCTTTCTGCTTTTCCTTCGGAGTTTCTTCCTCCGGCTTTTCTTTGTGTTTGGGCGGATCCTTGTCCGGCGGGCCACCGCCGATTGCCCCGAACTGCCCTAAATTCCCGAAAACGCTCATCAATTCACCTCCGTATTCGGAACCGTCGAAGGCTTCTGTGAAACTCACAGTCCGGCCTCAGCCGTGCAAGTCCACCAACTGGGGAGCAAGGAATTTGCCAAAGGCTTTCCGGCGGGTCTGACAGCCCGAAATCAAGAACTTAGGAGTGGAGTAGCCTGTGCGTGCAGCGCCGTATTTTCCCGCGCCGATGGAAGAAATTACACGGTCATGCCGGGTAGTGGTGATGAGGCTTGAGAATTCGGCGTAGGGGCACCCCTCGTGGGTGCACGAACCATGGGGTTTCCATGGCAGTGGGCAGGCACGAGGCCTGCCCCTACGTATAATTCAGACTGCACAACTGAAAGTTAGAACTCTTACAGTCCCTTTTCCGCCAGTTCGAACGCGCGCAGAAGGGCGCGGGCCTTGTTCTGGCACTCTTCGTATTCTCGCGCCGGGATGGAGTCCGCCACGATTCCGGCGCCGGCTTGCAGGTAGGCGATTTTGTTTTTGATGATCACGGTGCGGATGACGATGCAGGAGTTGAGCCTTCCCGAAAAATCGAGATAGAGCACGGAGCCGCCGTAGATGCCGCGACGCGTGGGCTCGAGCTCATCGATAATCTCCATGGCGCGAACCTTGGGCGCTCCCGTCAGCGTCCCGGTGGGGAAACAGGCGGCAAGCGCCGCGTAGCTGTCCGCATCCGGACGCAGGTGGCCGGTGATTTGCGAAACCATGTGCATCACGTGCGAGTAGCGCTCGACGAACATGACGTCGCGAGGCTTCACCGTGGAGAATTCCGAGACGCGGCCCAGGTCATTGCGGCCAAGATCCACCAGCATGATGTGCTCGGCGCGCTCCTTGGCGTCGGCGCGGAGTTCCTCCTCCAGCCGTTTGTCCTCCTCTTCCGTCTTGCCGCGCGGGCGCGTTCCCGCGATGGGCCGGTATTCCACGTCGCGGCCCGCCACCTTCACCAGCATTTCAGGTGAAGATCCCAGTACCGTCGATTCCCCCATGCGCAGGTAGAACATATAAGGGGAGGGATTGACGGCGCGCAGGGCGCGGTAAACGTCGAACGCCGGAACACGCAGCGGAACTTCCATGCGCTGCGAAAGCACCACCTGGAAAATATCACCCGCACGAATATATTCCATCGAGCGCTCCACCATTGCCTCGTAACGCTCGCGAGTCATATTGGAGCGCACCCGCAGCGGTCCCGCCGGGCGTTGACCGCTCGCGATATGGAGCGGGTGGCGCAAGCGCTTTTCCAGTAAATCCAGATGGCGGCACGCGGCGTCGTATTTGGCGCGCAGGCTCCCCTCGCCTTCTTCCGTCAATACGTTGGAGATCAGGCAGAGACGGTGCAGCACGTGGTCAAACGCCAGGACGTTTGAAAAATACATGAACACGGCATCGTCCACATCCACGTCCGCAGGCACGCGCGGAGGAAGGCGCTCCAGCATGCGCACAAATTCGTACGCGAGATATCCCACAGCGCCGGCCGTGAACGGCGGCAGACCGGGAATTTCCACGGAATGGTAGCGCGCACTCAGGCTGCGCAAAAATTCGAAGAGGTTGCCGGTCTCTTCCTGTAGCGGCGGTCTGCGCCCCGTCGCCCGAAGACGGCTTTGAGTCGCAGGGCGACCGCCGGAATGTGGCGTTGATCTCCGATCGACGGTTCGGCGGTCGTAGTCCGCCGCTACAGCCTTACCGCTCCGCACCGTGATGCGATCCCCGCGGCAGGAAACAATCTGAAAAGGGTCAATGCCAAAGAACGTGTAGCGGCCTACGCGCTCGCCGCCCTCCACGCTCTCGAGCAGAAAGCTGTAAGGATGCCGGTTTGCCTCGCGTCCATGCTGTGGCGAAAGGGTAAGGAATGCCGAAACGGGGCTCAGCAGGTCAGCGACAATCGTGCGATACACCGGCACCACGTTGCCCCGGCCCGCAAGCTTCTTGAACTCAGTAAAACTGGGAAGAGAGTCGGACATGGATTTAAGGGTAAAGGGTAAAGGGAAAAGGGTAAAGGGGAAACTCGGCTTTGGAGTGCGGCCGCGAAGCTGCCGCTTTCGCCGAGCCAGCTTGCTGGCGGCCAATCTTGCGCTGGCTCGCGGGCGTTCAATTCTGCGCAGGCAATCGGGCCGGAAGTGGGTAGCCACGGCAGGGCTTTTCTGCCGTGGGCTTTTCCATCATGTCACGAAGAACCCACGTCAGGAATTCGCTGCCGTGGCTACCGCTGCGGTAAGATTTGGGTAAGTCAAACACGCGACGAAATGACAGAGTCAGGTTGACGTCAACCCCGAAAGCACTATATACTTTATAAGTATTTACCGTATGAGATATAACCTTTGCTAGCCGCGGCAAGGGTCAAGCGGGCCGGAGGTGATAGAGTGTCAATCGGTAACAAAGAGAAAATGGAGCGGGCGGTGTCTTAAGCTGCCCAAAACGAGGACTGGTGCTAACCCCTATTGGGGGGATTACCCCAGAAGTGGTTGAAAACAAAGGATTGGCTAATCAAGAGACTACGGAATCGATGCCTGAAAATCAGAAATGAAGGTGCATCCGGAGATGTGCATGAAAACATAAGGATGCGGCGCGCAAGACAGCTTACTGGGCACGCTAGAATCGGACAAAATGCCCACATCTAGACTCGGCAACTTGCGGTCCGAAGGGCTTATGGCAAGCCCTAGCCTGCGGCGGAATGGTCGAGCGCGGCGCGGACGGCTTGTTCCATCAGGGCGCGGGGGGCGGAGAGGCCGGTCCAGATTTCGAATTGCCTCGCTCCCTGGGCTACAAGCATCTCGAGGCCGGAGATGGTGGTCAGGCCGCGGCCGCGCGCTTCGTTCAGGAAGCGGGTATCGAGCGGGAAGTAGACCATGTCGAAGACCACGCGCACGCGCAGACGCGCGAGGTCAATGGGGGCGGCATCGGTGTGCGGATACATTCCCACGGGCGTAGCGTTGATGACGGCGTCGACCTCCAGGCTTTCGGCGCTTTCCCAGGGAACCACTTGGGCGGCGAGCCCGCGCGCCAGAGATCGTGCCGCCGCCTCTCTCCGCGCCGTGATCACGACCTCCGCGCCCTCTGCGCGCACGGCATAGGCCGCGGCACGCGCAGCTCCGCCCGCGCCCAGAATCAGAATCCGGCTGCCCGCCAGGCGCAGGCGCTTGGTCAGGACTTCCACCACCGCGGCGGCGTCAGTATTCCAGCCGAGCCAGCGGCCCTGTTGCATCGCCACGGTGTTGCACGCGCCGATGCGATGCGCCAGCGGGTCAACCCAGTCGAGGGCGCGCACGATGGCGCGCTTGAAGGGCATGGTCACCGCGAATCCCCGCAATTCCACCTGCCGCGCGAAGGTCAGGAAGTCCCCGAGTTTATTCGTCTGGCAGGGAAGGAAGACGGCGTTCACATGCTTGGCTTGAAATGCCGCGTTCTGCATGGCCGGCGAAAGCGATATGGCGGCGTGCGAGCCGAGCACAGCGTAGGGGTGGGTGTGGCTGTCCAGGCGCTCCACGCGATAGACGGTGCGCATCACTTCGGCGGAGATCTGTCCCGCCGCAGCAGGCGAATGATTTAAAGGCGCGGCGTAAGTGAACGCCGAGCCCCACAAAAGCGAGAGCAGGCGCGAGGGAATTCCCGAGGCACCCATGGCCAACGCCACCAACCTCGGATTGTGCCGGCGATGAGCCTTCAGCGTGCGCCGCACCTGAAGGTTATCCCGGAGGTAGCGGGCGTGTGTGGCAATTTTCACCACCTGCACGGGCAGGCGAACCAGGCGGCGATAGACACCGCCGAGAGACGGGGTTCTCTGGAAGTCGTGATACGAAACAATGACTTTGGCGGGCCGGAGTTCGCGCAGAATCGCCGCACCCCTCTTCTGCACGCTTTCGATTTCAATGTCGACCCACTGACAGCCCGCGCGGACCGCAGCCGCAAGAATTTCAATTTGCCTGGCCACCGATCCCCGCATCATGCCGCCCGCCACCGTCAATCGGCAAATGGCGATGGTCTGGGGAAAATGCAGGCGCATCAGCATCTCGTGGAGATGCGATTCAAACTGCGAAAAATCCTGGAGGTAATCAAGCCGCAGTTCGTAGCCCACGGGTACGCCGGACACATGCGTGGCAAGAGCCTCCATGGCGTTGAGCGTGGGGGCGGCCAAAGTGACGAAGATGTGGGGCGAGTTCGGCTTGGCCAAAAGGGGGTCCTCATCGCTGGAATATTCCGGGGCCCAAACGGTTGAATATAAAGGTTTTGATGCGGAAAAGGCAAGGAAATTGAAACGATGCTGCCAATGGGGAATTACTGTACGCGGCTGGTGGGGCCATTGCTTGGCGGTGGTGCGGGCGGAACCATCAGGCCCAGGCTTTGGAGGAGCATGACGGTGCGTTGCGCGGGGCCTCGCCAGATGAGTTGGCAGCCTTCACCCTGGCAGTTCTGGACGTAGACATCTCCGCCCGAATATTCCAGGCTGCAATTCTTGAACTTGCAATTCACATAGATACCTTCGTCCAGAATTATATGTTCACTTTCGAAGACTTTGCCTTCGTGTCGAATCATGAGTTTGATACCAGTGACTTTTGCTCTCCGATTTCCAAAGGTGCCGGCAAGCCGTCCCCGTGCCTTGGGAGCGCCCCCATGAGGCTACCATCCAAGCCTTCCGGTTGCAATGGGGGGCAAGTCCGGTGAGGGTCAAGCCCGATGAAGACTGCACGGATCCCCTCAGGTCTATCGGCGGACTCACCTGAAAGGGGCATGTTGGTTAAGATGCCCCGGCACCTGCCGCCTTGGCGAGCGGGGGAAGCGCGTCTGCGGAGGATCGAGGATGAAGGAGCGAATCGACGTTCGACTTCAGGCGGACCAGGGCGGCGGAATGAAGCTGTGAAATGCGCGATTCATCCACGTGCAAGCGGTCCGCGATTTGCTTCATGGTCAACTCCTTCTCGTAATACAAGCTGATGATTTGGCGGTCGCGTTCCCGCATGTGGTGGAGCGCACGGCCCAGGATCTCCCGCTGTTCGCGCCGGTAACACAGATCGAAAGGGTCTGCCGAGGCGTCCGCCAGGAGTGCCGGCTCGATTTTCTGATGGGCAGGCCTCGAAGTGG
>JASHTO010000601.1 GCA_030040515.1 Terriglobia bacterium | reverse complement strand
CGCTGGTGGCCGCCACGTTCTTCATGGTCTCGGGGGGGACTTACGGAACGGAAGACATTGTGCAGGGAGCGGGTTATCACCGCGCCATGCTCATTCTGCTGGTCACACCGCTGGTGTGGAGCCTGCCCACCGCCCTGATGATCGGCGAGCTGGCCAGCGCCTTGCCGGAAGAGGGCGGCTACTACGCCTGGGTGCGGCGCGGCATGGGCAAGTTCTGGGGCTTTCAGGAAGCGTGGCTCTCGCTCGCCGCCAGCATCTTCGATATGGCGATCTATCCCACCATTTTTGTCGACTATTTCGCCCGCCTGGTTCCCTGGGTGGGAGTGGGAAATCACCGGGTGATGGTGGGGCTCGCGGTAGTGGCGACCTGCGTGGCGCTGAATCTGGCGGGAATTTGTCCGGTGGGGCTCACTTCGTTGTGGCTTTTCATCCTGCTCTCCGCGCCGTTTGTGTTGATGGTCGTGCTCGGGCCCTTCGAAAGCGGCACGCTGGCGCACCTTCACGCTCCCCCGCCCGCTTCCACGGTGGGATTGCTGGGCGGAACGCTGATCTGCATGTGGAATTACATGGGCTGGGACAACGCCTCAACGATCGCCCGCGGAGTGGAGCGGCCGCAGCGCACTTACCCGCGCGCCATGCTCGTCTCAGTGGTGCTGATCGCGCTGAGTTACATTCTTCCCACGTATGCGGCCTCTCTGACCGGGTTACCGGCTTCGGGATTCGACACCGGCTCGTGGGCGGACCTCGCCGGCCTGATGGCCGGGCGCTGGCTGCGCGTGGCCGTGGTGCTGGGCGGAATGATGAGTGGGTTCGGAATGTTCAATGCCCTGGTGATGAGCTATTCCCGCCTACCCCTGGCCATGGGTCAGGATGGCATGCTGCCGCGCGCCTTTGCCAAGGTGCATCCGCGCACGCAGGCTCCCTGGGTGGCGATTGTGGTGTGCGCGGCCGGATGGGCCTTGTGCCTGGGTCTGGGCTTCGAGCAACTGGTGACCCTCGATATCATGCTCTACGGCACCAGCCTGGTGCTGGAATTCATCGCGCTCGTGGTGCTGCGCGTGCGCGAGCCCGATCTTCCCCGCCCCTTCCGCGTTCCCGGCGGACTGGCGGGCACGATCGTGGTCGGCGCGCTGCCCACTTTGATGCTCGCCCTCGCCGCGATCAACGGCGAACACGAAGAAGTGCTGGGCATGAACGGCCTGGTGTTTGGCTTGGTAATCATCGCGCTGGGAATTGGGGCGTATGCGGTGGCCGCGCGATTTCGCCGGCCTCCGTCGTAGGGGCAACCCTTGCGGTTGCCCCTGGGGCGGCCGCGAGGGTCGCCCCTACGGCCCACGAGCTGGAAGTGCTACGAGGCCGACGACAATATTGGCAAGGAAAAAGTGATGAAGGGAGAATCTGATGATCAATCAGCGACTCGATGGGCGCATAGCGGTGGTTACAGGTGCGAGCAAAGGGCTGGGAAAACAAATGGCGGAGTCGCTCGCTGAGGCCGGCGCCACCGTGGCGTTGATCGCGCGCTCGGGCGATTTGCTTGAGGGTGTGCGCGAGGGAATCATCTCGCGTGGCGGCAAGGCCTTCACGTTTGTCGCCGATGTGAGCGACGAATCCCAGGTGGCAACCGTTGCCGCCGAGGTTCGACGGCAGGCAGGCGTTCCGGACATTCTCATCAACAATGCGGGGATCAACATTCGCAAGCCCCTTCACGAATACACGCTCGCCGAGTGGCGCCAGGTCATGTCGACCAATGTGGATGGGCCGTTTCTCTGTACGCGCGCTTTCGTGCCGGGAATGATGGAAAAGAAGTTCGGGCGCATCATCAGCATCGCTTCCACCATGGGGCACGTGTCGCTTCCCCAGCGCGCGGCTTACAGCGCAAGCAAATTCGCCGTGCTGGGCATCACCAAAACCCTGGCGCTGGAGCTCGCGCCGTACAACATCACCGCCAATGCCATCAGCCCCGGACCGTTCGCCACGGAAATCGCCCGCGTGGTGATGGATGACCCTGTGCAGCTTGCCGATTTCAACCGCCGCATCCCGCTCGGCCGCTGGGGCAAATTGGAGGAAATCGGGGCTCTCGCGGTATATCTCTGCTCGGAAGCGTCCGGTTTCATCACCGGGACCGCCATCGTGATCGACGGCGGATGGACGGCGCAATAAAGTAGGGGCACCCCTCGCCCTGCGGCCCATAGCCTTCGGACGACGGGTCGCGGGTGCCCTGCCCAATGTCGCTGGACTGAAAGGGCAGAGACAAGCCCTGCCCCTACGGAATTCAAACTGACCTACCACGGCAGTTTTCGTTGCCATGACGAGGGCCCTGAAGTAGCATGAACCATGCATGCTTTCCAAGATCACCAGACCGGCGGTGGCCGTTTTGGCTTGCCTTCTGGCGAGCGGGTGCGTTTTCGCAGCTTCGGATTCGCCCGGTGCGGGCAACAATAAGCCCGGCAAACCCCAGTTTTCTATCTACGAAGAGCGGCCCATCAACTGGAAGACGCTTGTCCCCGACATCGTTCACGACCAGAAACCCATCTGGACTTTCCCCGGTACGCTGGCGCGCGGACAGCATTGGGGGCCAACGCTGGCGATGGGCGCGATTTTCGGCGGGCTGGTGGCGCTCGATCCGCACGACAGCCCTTACTTCCGCAATAACTCGTCCACCTATTCGTCGTTCAATCGCGCCCTCAGCACGACTCACACGGATGTGGCCATGGCCCTCGTCCCCGCTTCCTTCTACGTTTTGGGATACGTGCGCAAGGACTCTTACGCAACTCACACTTCCCTGCTGGCCGTTGAGGCGGTTGCCGACTCGGCGCTTCTCGGCTGGGTCGCGGAGAGTGCCACCGGGCGACGGCGGCCTGAAGCCATTCCGCCTGGCGGAAGCTATGCGAACACGTGGTTCAAAACCTATCACCCGTTGCTTCACGCCGGCGGCAGCTTCCCTTCCGAGCATTCCCTCGCGGCCTTCTCCATCGCCACGATCTTCGCGCGGCGTTATTCCGGCCACCGCTGGGTGCCCTGGGTCGCCTACGGAGCCGCGACGCTGGTGGGTTTCTCACGCGTCAGCCTGCAAGCGCACTTCCCCTCCGACGTTTTCGCCGGCGCCGTGTTGGGTTACGTCATCAGCCGGTTTGTGGTCATGCCCGGGCGCGAACCGGGGGATTGATTCACCTCAAAGCATTTTGCAAACCAGTCGACAAGGGCCATTCAAACCGCAATTGACGCCCTTGGAACAGGTTGTTAAGATGGCAGTCGAGAGCTTTTCGGAAGGAGACGGATTGTGGATAGTCGCACCCGCCATCAATTGAAGCAGGATGAATTCAGGGACTCGCTGGTCAAGGTCGAGGAGTACTTCCGGGAGCACTACAAGGAGATCATCAACGTTTCGATCATCGTAATCGTGGTGGTGGGGCTTGCCGGTGGGTTGAAATACTACACCGATCGTCAGGCGGCCGCCGCCAATGCGGATTTGGGTGAAGCGCTTGCGACTTTCCGCGCCTATGTAGGGCAGCCCAGTCCCGAGGGCGGACCGGGCGGCCCCTCTTTCGCCACGGCCCAGGAGAAGTATAAGAAAGCGCTTCAGGAGTTCGATGCCATCGTCGCTAAGTACAAAATGATCCCGCGGCCCAAGGCGGTGGAAATTGCGCTTTACCAGGCGGGAGTTTGCCAGTCGCTCCTGGGGGATAATGCCGGGGCGGTTCGAACCTTGACCGAGGCCAGCCAGGAACACGACGCGGAAGTCGGCTCCCTGGCCAAGTTCGCGCTGGCGGGTGAGTTGGCAAAGGCCGGCAATTTGCCGGAGGCGGAAAAGCTCTATGATCAGTTGGCCGATCACCCCACCCTGACCGTCCCCAAGGCTACCGCGCTTCTCGCCCTGGCGGACGCTTACCGCGAGTCGCAGCCTGCCAAGGCGCGCGAGGTTTACGAGCGCGTGGAGAAGGAATTCGCTTCCAACGCTCCGGTGGCCGAGGCCGTGAAGCAGGATATTGCTACGCTCGCTCCCTAGCCTTTTGCGCAGATTCCCCCACTCTGCCACCCTGCGCAAAGCGGAGGACCTTGAGAGCCACGGCAAAACTCCCATTCCCAGGTTCTGCCCTTCGCGCAGGATGGCACCGTTGATGCGCACACACCTGACTCGCCTGGACTTCTTCGCCGGTTGCCTTATCGCCCTTGCGGCCGTCGCAGCGTCTTTGCTGGCGGACCTGGCGCGCGCGGCTTTTGTGGCCATTGTCCTGGTGAGCGTGTGGCTCTTCCTCCGCATCGTTTACAACCGCCTGTTCTCCGTATTCCCCCAACACGGCGACCTGCCTCACGACCATATAGCGCGCCGGCTCTGGCGCGTCTTCGTGGAAGTGATTCTGCAATACCGCGTGGTGCGCGACCGGCCGCTGGTGGGTATTCTTCACGCCTTCGTTCTGTGGGGATTCTTCGCCTTCGCCTGGTACAGCGCGAACCACATGTGGCTGGGCTTGCGCGGGCTCGGCCACGCAACCGGCGGGCGCACACGGTACGGCGCGTTCGTGGCCGTTTGGGCTGTGGCCGTGCTGGTGGGAATGATCGGCCTTTCGGTTCGACGTTTCATCCTGCGGCCGAAAGCGCTCGGCAAGCTCTCACCCACCTCCGGCGCCGTCGCCTTCCTGATTTCGGCGCTCATGGTCACCTATCTCCTGGGCTGGGGAGTGTTTCCTGCGCCCGGCGCCGCCTGGAAAGTGAACTGGTGGCTGCACACGCTGGCGTTCTTTACACTGCTGGTGGTGATTCCCATTTCGAAGCACCTGCACCTGGTGCTCGCCCCTATCACCATCTTCTTCCGTTCCGAAACCACCAGCTCCATGCGCGCGCTTCGTGAGGAGGGCGAGGACCTGGGCCTTATTCACTTCAAGGACCTCAGCCGCAAAGACGTTTTGGACGTCGATGCCTGCGTCGAGTGCGGCCGCTGCACCGACTTCTGCCCCGCCCATCTTTCGGGCGGAACGCTGAGCCCCAAGGAAATCATTCTCGACCTGCGCCGCGGCCTGCTTTCCGGCGGCGACCTGGTGGCGGGCACGGTGGAGGAGAAGAAAGAGGGCAAAGCTTTCATCACGGAAGACGATCTTTTCCAGTGCTATTCCTGCGGCGCGTGCGAGTACGTGTGCCCGGTGGGAATCGAGCACGTGGGACGCAAGATTCTCGACCTGCGGCGCGGCCTGGCGAGCGAAGGACGCATCAGCAGCGAGCGCGTCAACCAGCTCTTCACCACCATGGAGCGCGCTCCGCACAATCCCTGGGGCATCGCGCACGACACGCGGCAGAAGTTGATTGAGTCAAAACAATTTCCGATTTTCGACGGCACGCAGGAATGGCTGTTCTGGCTGGGCTGCGGATTGAGTTACGACTCGCACGGTCAGGCCGTGGCGCAGGCCATGCGGCAGATTCTGGACGCCGCAAGCGTCTCCTGGGGCGTGCTGGCGCGCGAAACCTGCTGCGGCGAACCGGCGCGGCGCGCGGGCAACGAATATCTGTTCATGGAGCTGTCGGGCAAGCTGGTGGAGTCGTTTGAGGGCGCGCGTGTGAGGAAGATCGTCTCCTGCTGCCCTCATTGCACCACAATGCTTGACAAGGATTACCGCCAGAATGCCGCCTATGCGAAGCTTGGAATCAAGGTCATGCACCACACGGAGTTTATCGAAGAGGTTTTACCCAAGTTGGCCTTGAAGCCCGCCAGCGTCAAGGCCACCTACCACGATCCGTGCTATCTCGCTCGTGGACGCGCCATCACCGAAGCGCCGCGCGAAA
>JASHTO010000600.1 GCA_030040515.1 Terriglobia bacterium | reverse complement strand
GGGTCGAAGGCGCTTCGGAGCAAGGACAAGGTTGGGACCTTGATCTTGGAGTGCGGGAGCAACAACTACCGCCTTTCTTGCGCTCTCGGCATCCCCAAACGTAGTTGGCCCCTCTTGCCAAGCCAATGCAAAGGCAAAGGCGGGAGCTACTGCTCCCGCACTCCAAGAGGTAAAATTCTTGACAGGCTCGCATGGTTTGGAATAAAGGCCTAAACTTCACTTGCTGCCGGAGGGCGTACACCTTTATCCTTCACAGGCTGGTTGCAATCAATAACCATGTTCCACCCAAATAATCCCCCGGCTCTGCTGGGGAGACAGCCGAAGATTGACAGTCCCGGCAATAAGCAAATCGCGGGCATTCGTAGTATCCAAAAGCCTCCGGCTTTGTCGGAGGATGATTACTGTGCAAGGGGGCCGACTTGCCGGTGAGCGCGCCCCTCGAAGTCCTGATGGGAGAATTCATGTCGAGCGTTGGAAGCTTTGCCGTGGGCATTCTGATGGGCACTCTGGCGGGGCTTGTGAATGGCATATTTCTCCTTCCCATGCGCTATATCAAGAAGTGGGAATGGGAAAACGTCTGGCTGTGCTTCTCCATTTTTTCTACCATCTTTTTTCCCTGGATCGCCGCTTGGGCGGCAGTTCCCCACCTTGGCCATGTATTCCAAAGCGTGCCGTTTTCGGCCTTCGTGCCGGGGCTGATCGCAGGCTTGGTGTGGGGCGTCGCACAGGTGATGTACGGCCTGAGCTGCGGCATGGTGGGCATCGCCATCGGCAGCGCGGCGATCAGTTGTACGTCGATTATTGCCGGAACTCTCGGCCCCATGATCGTTTACGCTCCGGGCAAACTGTTCAGCAGTGCCAGCTTGGTTCTGCTGATCGCGACCATCCTGATCATCATCGGCATTTACATGTACGGCAAGGCCGGACTTCGCAAGGAGCGGGAGACGGCGGGAACGGACACCCAGCAGATCGTGGGTGGCTCCTTTCGCCTGGGGCTTACCATCTGCCTGATCTGCGGCGTGCTGGGCACGGCATTCGTTTACGGCGGCAAGTCGAGCACGGCTCTGGTGGAAGCGGCCCGGTCCACCGGCGCGCCACCCGTGCTGGCTTTTTATGTCGCCTACGTGGTTACCTTCAACGCGGGCGCCGTGCCCGGTATTCTGTATTCGCTTTACAAGCTTCAAAAGAACCGCACAAGCGTAAATTTCCTGAGCAGCGGCGCGTTCATGTGGAATCTTGGCATTTCCATCGCCATGGCCCTGTTGTGGTATAGCGGGCTATTGCTCTATGGCATGGCGTCGGAGGAGCTGGGAAGTATCGGCGCCTCAGTAGCCTTCGCATTGTTCTCCAGCGGAACTATTCTGTTTGCGAATCTGTTTGGGTGGCTGGCCGGCGAATGGAAAGGTGCGAGCCGCGAAACCATCAAAGGGTTCGTTAAAGGAATGGTTTTTATTGTCAGCGCAATCCTGATTATCGCGTTTGGGATCAGCACACAGTAGTTATCGCAGTGGACCGTTCGAGCAATCACATCGGAGGATTAACAAACACATGCTGGTTTTTGAAGCTGCAAGGCTGGCGAATCTCGCAAAACAAATTTTTCAGACTGCGGGAGCGACGCCGGAAGAGGCGAAGATCGTGGCAGACGCGCTCGTTGAGGCCAATCTTGAAGGCCATGACTCGCATGGCGTGGTTCGCGTCCCTGAATATGTCGGGTGGATGGAGAAGAAGCTCATTAACATCGGCGCGCAAATGGAAATCGTGAGGGAAACCGAGGGTTTTGCAGTCATGGACGGCCATTGGGGGTGGGGCCAAGTGGTGGGCAAGCAGGCGATGGAACATGGCATCAACAAGGCATTGCACTCGGGCTCGGTAACCATCTCCGTGCGCCAATGTTGCCATCTTGGCCGCGTTGGGGATTACCCGCTGATGGCGGCCCGGGCCGGCCTGGGCGCCGTGATGTTTGTGAATACGCATGGAGGCGGGAAGCTGGTGACGCCCTGGGGCGGGCGCGAACGGCGACTCTCCGCAAATCCTATTTCCATTGCGATTCCGCGAGCGTCAAACCCGCCCATCCTCATTGATGTCTCCACGTGCGCCATCGCTGGGGGAAAGGTCACGATTGCGCACAATAGCGGCAAGTCAGTTCCTCCCGGATGTATTTTGGACTCAGAAGGACGCCCCAGCACCAACCCGGCGGATTTCATCGGTCCCCCCGAAGGCGCGCTGCTCCCCTTTGCAGGGCATAAAGGGTTCGCGTTGAGCATGGCGACGGACATCCTGGCGGGAGCATTTTCCGGCGCCGGATGCAGCAGGCCCACCACCAACCGAGTCGGAAACAGTTTTACCGCCATGCTCCTTGATCCCGCTCAGCTTCGCGATCGAACGGAATTTGACGCCGACGTCGACCACTTGGTGGACTACGTTAAAAGCAGCAAGCTGGCGGAAGGGTTTACGGAAATCCTCGTCCCCGGTGAACCCGAGCGCCGGGAACGCGAACGGCGCCTGAAGAACGGCATTCCGATGGATGACGAAACCTGGCGGCAGATTCGGGAAACAGCCGCGAAATACAAGGTAGACGCAGGTTGATTCAACTTGACCGAGGCGGCAAAGAATAACCTTGAGCAGCGGGATTCGATCAGATTCTTTGCAGAAAGGGGGGCATTTCCTCTTCTGACCTTTTCCCTCCT
>JASHTO010000599.1 GCA_030040515.1 Terriglobia bacterium | reverse complement strand
TCTTCAATGGTCATGGAATTGAAAAGCGCGGCGCTTTGAAACAGCATCCCGATCTTGCGGCGGACCTGGTTGAAGCGATCTTCCGACATGGAACAAATGTCCTGGCCCTTAATGAAAATCCGGCCGGAAGTCGGGAATTCCAGGCGCATGATGTGGCGCAGCAGAGTGCTCTTGCCGGTTCCGCTTCCCCCCAGAATCACCATCGTCTCACCGGCGGGGAAGTCCAGGTTGACGTGGTTCAGGATGCGCCGGTCGCCGTAGTAAGTGACCAGGTCGGAGACGCGAATCATCGGACCTTCGTAATCGTTCGCCATGATCAGCTCGTAAAATAAAAGATGGCCGTAAAGATCACGTCCGCCAGGATAATCAGGAAAATCGAAACCACCACGGAAGAGGTGGTGGCCTTGCCCACACCCTCGGCGCCGCCCCGCACGGAAAATCCTTCGTAGCAGCCGACTTTGGTGATGATCAGGCCGAACACCAGGCTCTTGATCAGCCCCGTGGTGATGTCATGCATCACTAGCGCGTCCTGCGTGGCCGAAAGGCACATGGCAAGGGTCTTGCCGAGCTGCGCCATCTCGAAGACCGCGCCACCCAAAATGCCTGCAAGGTCGGAAATCAGCGTCAGGCAAGGCATCATGACCAGCATGGCGAGGTACTTGGGCACCACCAGGTAGCGCACGCTGTCAAGCCCCATGGCTTCCAGCGCGTCGATTTCCTCCGAGACCTTCATGGTGCCGAGTTCGGCGGCAAAGGCCGAGCCCGAGCGCCCGGCGATGACGATGGCGGTGATCAGCGGCCCCAGTTCGCGGGTCATGGAAACACCCACCAGCGCCGTCACAAAATACGTTGCCCCAAACTTGGCGAGCTGGTACGCGCCCTGCAAGCCCAGCACGATACCGATGAAGAGAGAAATCAGCGAAACGATGGGGACGGAATCGACTCCCGCTTGCACCATCTGATGGATGGCGTTCCCCCACTTCACATTGCGGCCCTTGAAAGGAGCAACAAAGGTCCAATAGGCGGCCTTGGCGCTCAGATCATAGATTCCGCTGACGTAGCGGAAGAAACCCAGCGTATTGCGTCCGAGATAAGCCAGTACGGCAGTCATTGGGAATACAGGGGTTAGCGGCGAGTGGCTGGCGGCAGCAAAAGGCGAAAATCGAAACTGGAAATTCACTCCAAGTTTCGAGTTTCGCTTTCGCCGGCCACGAACTACTATCCACGAACCACTGCCTCTTACACTCCATCAAAGGGTTTTACCGAGCCGATTTTTTCGAGAGCTTCGACTTCGCCATCGAAGATGGTGAAAACCTTGTGCAGCCGCGCCAGCTCCAGCACTGAACGAGCGTTGGGCCGCAATCCGAAAAGGCCGAAGTGCGTCTTGGTCTGCCGCGAATGCTGCAAGCCCTCCACGAGCGTGGCGATTCCCGAGCTGTCAATATAGGCCACACCCGACATGTTCACCAGTACGGCGGGGCCGTTCGTCTTGATCTCTGTCATCAGCGCCTCACGAAGGCGCGGCGAAGAGTACAGGTCAACATCGCCTGAGCAATCGAGAATTGCGACCTTATCGAGCTTTCGCACTTGAACCGTCATTGGCGCAGGCACCCTTTCTCGACAGAAACTTGACCAGCTTCAGGCGATTGCCGTTCTTGTAATCCTGGTCGTAGGAGCATTCGTCCATAAAACTGTATATAAAAAAAGTGCCCAGTCCGCCCGGCCTCAACTCATCGAGCGGCCGGGGGCGAATCTTGTCCTCGCAAACTTTCGGTCCCCAGTCCTCCAGAATAAATTCCAAGCGGTCCGGCAGGCGGCGTATTTCGAGCGCCATGTGACGGTCGTTGCATCCGCGGTACGTGTGCCGGATGATGTTCGCCGCGGCCTCATCGACGGCCAGGGCGACATATTCGGAGTCCGATTGGGAAAAACCTGCTTCCTGAGCGCGGAATTTTACCACAGCGCGCAGAACATTCAGCAATCGCGGCTCGCTGCCCAGAACGATTCGGGTCATTTCACAATTTTCGGACGCTGAAAAGCCAGTCCGCCGGTCAGCGCCGCTCCGGCATCTCCGGGGGCTGAAGATCTCGCCGCCTCTTCAATTGATTCAGTAAATGCAATCCTTGTTCGGTAACGGTAGCATAGCAGAGTTTGGGCCATCGTGGGGCGGGTCACGCCGTGTCCTGCGTTTTGTAATCGCACGCCTCACGGCAATCGTTGCAATAGAACTGGCCGTCCTCGGTCAGTCGCAGGCCATAATCGGATTGGCACAGCGCGCAATACTTGATGCACTTGCACTGCTTTTCGGGTTGGTTGCAAACGCCACACAGAAATTGCTTTTCCATCGCCGGTGCCTCCCTTTCCGGACTGAACCGTCCTCCCTTCTATTCTGCCGCCCGGCGCGTGCAAAATCAAACCGCCGGGCATCAGAACACCCATGGAACGGCTGCGGGCAGGAGTGTATAATTTCCCCAGTCCAGTGCCGGAAGATTGACCCATCAGGAAATCGCAGTCCGCCCCGGTGGAATTTGAATCGGCAGGCATCGCGTTGTTTCCGGCACTCGTGGACCAGGGAGAATCGATGCGCGACATCAAAGAGTCGGAGTGGAAAATCCTGCGGCAGGTGCACAGGGTTGCCCTCGATCGATTCTGTGAAAAGATTCTGCGCGAGCTCGAACGGATCGGCTCCGACCGCTCAAAAAGTCCCCATCAGAAATACCTCGACCTGTGGGCGCACCTGCAAAAGCGCGACAAAGAGATGGCCAAGTATTTCGATCCGCTTAAACGGTCCAATGCCTTCCTCATGATTGCTTCCCTGAAGCACCAGGGCTATATGACCGAAGAAGAGCTAGCGCGCTTCAGCCCGGAGACGCGCGAAACTGTCGATGTGATTCTGGGAGTGGCTCGGCTGTAAACGTGCAACTCGTTGTAGCGGCGCTCTATGAGCGTCGGCGGCGGTCGATAGACCGCCGCTACAGCAAACTGAGGCCTAAACGTGTTGCAGCTCACCTTGACCCCTTCGCCACGCCTATGTTACGTTGAAAACTCGCAGCGATTTTAGCCGCAAAACGCCATTGAGGGCGCCGGCCGATACCGGGCGGGCGCTGCTCTTGCCAAACGCGCGGCGGAGGATCGCTCCTGAAACCACATGGCCAGGTCAGGGAAAGTCGAGGATCCAGTTTGATCGCCCCGGCGGAACAGGCGTTGAAGCGCACGGCCCTGAACGCCACGCACCGCGCGTGCGGCGCCAAGATGGTGGACTTCTCCGGCTGGGACATGCCGGTGGAGTACTCCGGCATCACACGCGAGCACCTGGCCGTGCGCACAGCAGCCGGTCTGTTTGACGTAAGCCACATGGGGGAGATCGAAGTACGCGGCCCTCAGGCGCGCGCTCTGCTCCAGCACGTGACCTCCAATGACGTCGCGCGCTTGCAGGACAATCAGGCTCAATACAGCGCACTGATGCTCTCGACGGGCTGCGCCATTGACGATTGCGTGGTCCATCGCTTCGTTGCGGATCATTATTTTATTTGCGTCAACGCCGCAAATACCGATAAGGATTATGAGTGGATCGCGCAGTGCAATTCCTGGGGCGTGGAGGTTCGCAATGTTTCCACGCACTACTCGCAGATCGCCTTGCAGGGCCCGAAGGCGCTCGGAATCATCAGCCGGCTGACCGACTCAAATCCGGGTGATTTGAAGTATTACTGGTTCCGCCGCGCGCGCTGCGCCGGAGTAGAGGGAATTCTGGCGCGCACGGGTTACACGGGCGAAGATGGTTTTGAGTTTTACTTTCCGCCCGCCGCCTCCGCCGAGTTGTGGAACACGCTGCTCGACGCCGGGCGCGAAGAGGGGTTGATTCCCTGCGGCCTGGGCGCACGCAACACTCTGCGCCTCGAGGCCGGGTACGCGCTTTACGGCCACGAGTTGGACGAGCAGACGACGCTGCTGGAAGCAAACCTCGGCTGGATTGCGAAGCTTGAGAAGGGTGATTTCCTGGGCCGCGACGTGCTCGTTCGGCAGCGTGCCCAAGGCATGCCGAAGAAGCTCATCGGTTTTGAGATGCTGGATCGCGCCCCGGCGCGCGACGGCTATGCCGTTTGCATTGATGGAAAATCCGCCGGCAAGGTAACCAGCGGGTCGCCTGCTCCGTTCTTAAAGAAGAACATCGGAATGGCATTCGTCCCGCCCGCGGCCGCCATGGCGGGCCGGGAGATTCAGATTGAAATCCGCGGACGGCAGGCGCCGGCGCGCATCGTCCCATTGCCATTTTATAAACGTCCGAAGTAGGATGTGGCAAGCATCACACGGTTTCCCCGGTACGCCGCCCTTGCAGCATGACCCGATTGCGGCCGCGCTGCGCACGGCGAAATTCAAACGGAGAATAGTTCCTTATGTACCCTCCTGAATTCCTCTACACCAAAGAGCACGAGTGGATTCGCGTGGACGAATCGGTGGGAACGATCGGCATCACCGACTTCGCGCAGAAGGAGCTGGGCGACGTCGTCTTCGTCGAGCTTCCCAAGCCGGGCGATCACGTTACGGCAGCGGAATCCTTCGGCACAATCGAGTCGGTCAAGGCGGTTTCGGAAATTTACGCGCCGGTCAGCGGGGAAGTGACCGCCGTGAACAGCAAGCTTCAGAATAATCCGGAGCTGGTGAACTCTGATCCGCACGGCGATGCGTGGCTGATCCGCGTGCAGCTCGCCGACCGCGCCGAAATCGACAAGCTGATGACCGCCGACGAGTATGAGGCTTACATCCAGAAAGAAAAGGCCCATTGATGCGCTACTTGCCGAACTCTCCAGCCGACCGGCAAGCCATGCTGCGTGCCACCGGCCACACTCACACCGATGAACTTTTCGCGCAAATTCCCAAGGAACTGCGGTTCAAAGGAAAGCTGAACCTTCCGGGGCCGCTCTCGGAATCGGAAATCCTGGAGTTCTTCCAGCAGGCCGCGGCAGAAAGCAGCCGGGAATTCACGTCGCTGCTGGGCGCGGGCGCCTACTCGCACTATCGGCCCGTGGTGGTGGATTCGCTTCTCTCGCGCGGCGAGTTCTTTACCGCCTACACGCCCTACCAGGCGGAAATTGCCCAGGGAACTTTGCAGGCGATGTTCGAATTCCAGACCCTGATGGCGCAGCTTACAGGGCAGGAGGTCAGCAACGCCTCGCTCTACGACGGCTCGACTGCGGCCACGGAAGCCGCGCTGATGGCCATGCGCGTCACCGGCCGCCACCACCGGCTCGTGGTGGCGCGCACACTGCACCCGGAATACCGCCAGATTATTCGAACCTACCTTCAGCACCAGGACGTGGAGTTGGCGGAGATTCCCTATGCCGCTTCGAGTCAAATCGATTTGTCGAAACTTGAATCCGCCGTGGATGCGCAGACCGCCGCGGTGGTCATTCAGTCGCCGAATTTCTTTGGAGCGTTTGAGAACGCCGCCCGGGTTGCCGAGATTGCCCATCAGCACGGCGCGCTGCTGATTGTCGTGGTTACGGAGCCGCTCTCGCTCGCCGTTGCCAAGCCTCCCGTCGACGCTGACATCGTTTGCGGCGAGGCGCAATCGTTCGGCGTGCCCGTGACTTTCGGCGGGCCCTACGTGGGCTTCCTGACCACACGCGAGAAATTCCTTCGCCAGATGCCCGGACGCCTGGTGGGCCAGACGGTGGATACCGAGGGCCAGCGCGGATTCGTGCTGACCCTCGCCACTCGCGAGCAGCACATTCGGCGCGAGAAAGCCACCTCCAACATCTGCACGAATCAGTCGCTCTGCGCCCTCGCCGCCACCATTTATCTTTGCCTGTTGGGGAAAGCCGGGCTGCGGCAGCTTGCCGAGCAGAATCTTTCGAAGGCGCATTACGCCGCCGGGCAGTTGCGCGAAATCCCCGGAGTTTCAACGCCCTTCGCCGCGCCGTTCTTTAATGAGTTTGTCGTAAAAGTTCCCGGCGACGCCGAAAGCCTACTGGATGACCTGCGGGCGGAAAAGATCATCGGCGGCCTGCACCTGGAAGAGCATTATCCCGAGCTCGCGAATCACCTCCTGATGTGCTGCACAGAGTTGGTGAGTCGAGACGCGATTGACCGCCTCGCGAAAGTTTGCCGCGG
>JASHTO010000598.1 GCA_030040515.1 Terriglobia bacterium | reverse complement strand
AACGGAGACCGCGCGCATCGCGTGGCCAACACCACCAACCTGACGTTCGATTATCTTGAGGGCGAAGGGTTCGTGATTGCCATGGACCTGCGCGGCATCGCCTGCTCCACGGGCTCGGCGTGTTCGTCAGGGTCGCTCGAGCCCTCGCATGTGCTCACCGCCATTGGACTCCGGCCGGAGCAGGCGCGAGCCAGCATCCGCTTCAGCCTCGGCCGCTCCAATACCGATGCAGATGTTGACGCCGCGATCGAAATCCTGCCCGTTGTGGTGGAACAGCTCCGTGCCGTGTCGCCGCACTACCACGCGCCCGCGATGGCGGGCAAGCGGTAAGGCCGAAACTCGAAATTCGAAACTCGCCACATGCGGCTCGAATCTTGAAGCTGGCCAGAGCTTCGAATCTTGGTTACAAGGGTAGCGCCGGCGTCCCGCCCCTTGTGGCACGGGCATCCTGCCCGTGCGCATGGACAGGATGGCCATGCCACAACTGCGGGCAAGATGCCCGCGCTACGGGTTAGCTCTAGCGAATTTCGAGTTTCGAATTTCAAGTTTCGCCTTTTGGATTTAAACGATGACCATAGCAGTCGCCATGAGTGGCGGGGTCGACAGCTCGACGGCCGCGGCCCTTTTGGCGGGAAACAATCCGGTAAATTCTTCCGGCGCGACGCCGCAAGTAGTCGGGCTGACCATGCAGCTCTGGAACCAGCGCCGCCTGCCGCAGCTTCTGGGCGCGGAGGCGGGCGAGGGCGGCCACGCGAGCGGGCGCTGCTGCTCGCTCGACGACGTGTATGACGCGCGCGCCGTCGCGAATTTCCTCAACATTCCCTATTACGTGATCAACCTTGAAAAGCAATTTGAGGCGACGGTGGTGCAGCCCTTTGTGGACGGCTATCTCGCCGGCGAGACGCCCATCCCGTGCAGCCGCTGCAACACCGAAATCAAATTCGCGCAGTTCCTGACCACCGCGCGGCAGATCGGCGCGGAGCGAATCGCCACCGGCCATTACGCGCGCATCCGCCGCGACGAGCAGACGGGCCGCTACCAGCTTCTGCGCGGCGTCGATCGCACAAAGGACCAGGCCTATTTTCTTTTCGGCCTCACGCAGGAGCAACTGGCGCATTCCGAGTTCCCGTTGGGCGAAATGACCAAGCAGGAAGTGCGTGCCGTCGCCCGCGGCCGCGGCCTGCCCGTGGCGGAGAAGCCCGAAAGCCAGGAGATTTGCTTCGTGCCCACGGGGAGCTATCGCCAGTTCATCGACGCCTATCTCGCCGAGCAGCAGCGTCGGGCGGAATCGACGGCGGGCGAAGTGGTGTCGACCGACGGGCGGGTTCTCGCCGAGCACGCGGGCGTTCAGAACTTCACCGTGGGCCAGCGCAAGGGGCTAGGCATGGCCACCGGCGCGCCGCTTTACGTGATCTCCATCGACCCCGCGAAGCATCGCGTGGTGGTGGGCGATGACCGCAAGCTCTTCCGCCGCGCCTTTCGCGTGCGCAGCGTCAACTGGATTCGTCCGCAAGCGCCCGGCGACGCCATGGAAGCGCTCGTGAAGATTCGCCACAACCATCCCGGTGCCAAGGCACGCGTGGAGGCTCATGAAGACAGCGAGGCAGTTGTGGAATTCCTCGAGCCCCAGCGCGCCATCACCCCCGGCCAGGCCGCGGTATTTTATGACGGTGATGAGGTGATCGGAGGAGGCTGGATTTCCAAAGTTTTATGAGGGTTTGCCAACCACTTGCCACTGACCGCTAGCCACTCCCCTATTGCTTGTGCAAGCTTTGAAGGAGGGATTTGAAGTCGCCGTCGGCCCCCGCCACCGTGTTGAGCGGACCGATCAGCTTGAAGAACACCAATCCCTGCGGAGCTTCCACAATCGCTCCGACCATGCGGAAGTTAGGCTTCTTGATTTCTTGCTGAGCCATCATGGGACCGCCCCCCAGATAGGTTCCAGACTCGGTGATGGTGGAAACGCTGAGGCCGCCGATGTCCAGTTTCTCCATCTTGGCCGATGCCGCCTGGGAATGACCATCGGCCGAAACGAATTGGTGCGCCCAGCGATTGAGGTTGGCCTCCACGGTGCCGCCTTGCCCCGGGCCGAAGAAATAGACGGCGCACTCGGCGTCTTCCGGATCGTCGGCGATGGCGTGGATGCGATAAGTGGCAATGCGCATCTGGCGCGGCGCCTCGGTTTCCCACCCGGCGGGGATCGTCCAAGCAACACCCGCGGCCTGATCTGGCGCACTGGCCGTTTGCGCGGCAGGGCCGGGAGCGGAGGGCCGCATGGGTTGTTGTTCGGGAGCCTTTGATGAAACCGTATCGGAAGTCGCACCCTGCTTGCAGGCAATGAACCCGGTCAGGAAAAGCACCAGTGCGAGAAACCGGATGAACGAAGTATGACGATTCATGGCTTTATTATGACCGCAGGAAACGTGCCGGTCCAGTGTTTCAAGAGGGGGAGTTGAAAATCAAGCAAGGTGTGGCGCACTGCCGCGCGGCGCGTTCGGAAATCAGATGAAGAGTTGCTCGTCCTGCGTCGCCTCGCTCACGTTCGTGACGCGGCGGCGCGAAAACAGAAACTCGAGACCCGAACGCACGCCCTTCACCACCGCGGAGACTTCCTGAATGGGGGCCAGCACACCCTTCTGCACGGCATCGGCGGTGGTCTCAACCCGCTCCACCAGGTCGGAAACCACGCGGTCAACGTGGACAATTTGCGACCGGCTCTTCTCGAGCAACTCTGCGGCAACTTCATCGGCGTTGGAGGTTCGGTTGCGAAGGATCTGGCTGATCTCGGCGAGATTGGCGGTGATGGTGCGCAAAGGTTCGCGCGAATTGTTGACGATTTCCAGCGCCGATTGCGCCAGCGGGTCGATGCGTTGCTTCACATCGGACCGCACGCCCTCGATTTGTCCGGGAACTTTGCGCAGGGCCAGCCAGATGCCCAGCATCGCGCCCCCCTGCATCAGAACCGCGACGGCAACAAGAATCAGCGCTATGGTCACTCCGGTACTCTCCATGGTTCGCTCACCATTGGCCCAGCCAGGTTCGGCGTTTTACTTGGCTTTGGCTTTTTCGTCCTGGTACGTCTGCACGCCCGCCTCGAGCGCGGCGGAAAGCAGCTCTTTTTGCTTGGTCACCATGTCGCGGCCCTTTTCCACCGCCTGCTCCGCCTGCTTGCGGATTTCCTCGCTCTTGGAGACGACGAAGTCTCTGCCCTCCTCCGCTTTCTGCGCAATCATATCCCGCGTTTCTTTTCCGGAGCGGGGGGCAAAAAGCAGTGCGAGCACCGCGCCGATTCCGAGACCGGCCAGAAAGAATCCCACCTTGGACCCGCCATCATCGACTTCGTCGTGCATGACCAACCTCCCTCAAGCTATCGTGAAAATGTTTCGCGCGCCGCGTGCTTTCCGGACTCGAGAACGTCCGCCAGCCGCGCCTTCTGCTTGTTCACCACGTCCTTGCCCTCATCGATCAAGTCCTCGGCGTGCTTGCGGAGTTCGCGCCCTTTGGAGGTCACAAAGTCCCGCCCCTCCTGGGTCTTTTCCACAATCCGCCGGCGTATTTCTTCCCCCGATTCGGGGGCAAAAAGCAGGGTAATTGCCGCACCGATCCCCGCCCCTGCGATGAAATAAGCTGCCTTGGTTGTTACGCTGCAATTTGCCATAGCGGCCTCCAATCCTGAGCTTCTAACATAGTACAAGGATGTGTCGCGTGCAAGCTAATATTCTAATTTTTCTTGCAATTATATAATCGACCGGCTAGACGGATTATTTTTATTGACTATGGTTTCAGCCAAATGTTCGAACACCCGCTTGGCTTGGGAGCGCTTTACGACTTGCGCCAACTCCTCCAATGAAACCTCCCGGAGCTTGCTCACGCTCCCGAACTGGTTAAGGAGCTTGCGGGCGGTCTTTTCCCCTACTCCGGGGATTTGCAATAATTCGGAGGTGACCTCCCGTTTGGTCCGTCGGGCGCGATGGAAAGTAACGGCGAAGCGATGCGCCTCATCCCGTATTTGCTGGATCAGGTGCAGGGCTGGGGAATGATGGTCCAGTGCCACGGGCTCATTTTCGCGTCCCAAGACGTAGAGGATTTCCTCCCGCTTGGCGATGCTGGCCACCGGCTGATTGATGATTCCCAGATCTTCCAGGGCCGCCGCAGCGGCGTGAAGCTGGCCCAATCCGCCGTCGATCAACACCAGGTCGGGAAGGGGCCTTTTCTCCTCCTGCAAGCGCCGATAGCGCCGGCCCACGACCTCCTTCATGCTGGCGAAATCGTTGTTTTGCGGGACGCTCTTGATGATGAATTTTCGATAGTCGGACTTCATCATTTTTCCCGATTCCCAAACGACCATGGACGCGACGATATCGGTTCCTTGAATGTGGGAAACGTCAAAGGCCTCGACGCGATTGGGTGGCTTGGGGAGGTCCAACGCCTCGCTGAGGTTTTCCAGCACCTCGCGCACATGCGGTTTCATGATGCGGAACCGGCGCTCGAACGAATGGCGGGCGTTGCGCGCCACAAGCTCCAGGAGCGCGCGCTTCCGCCCGGCTTGCGGAGTGGAAATGTGCACGGGCCGTCCCCGTTTCTTGGAGAGCAGCTCCTCCAGCGTTTCGCGGTCGTCGAAATCGGCGGGCGCATGGATTTCGCCGGGCAGGTACTGCTGGTCCAGGTAAAGTTGCCCGAGCAAGGAGGAAAAGAACTCGCGCGGGTTGAAATTCTCAACGTCTTCCCAGAAGAATTCCCGCCGGTCGAGCACGCGCCCGCCGCGCAAATGGAAAAGGTTGACGGCCACCAGCGGGCCTTCCTGGTGGAAACCCAGGATGTCCGCCTCTTCGCCCGAATTCGCTGCCATTTTCTGACGCTCGCGCAGCTCTTCCACCGTCCGAATCTGGTCGCGGTAGCGGGCCGCGTCCTCGAAGGCGAGCTGGTTGGAAGCCTCCGCCATGCGCCCGTGCAGGCTGCGCACCAGATCGCTCTCGCGCCCCTCGAGCAGCAAGCGGGCGTCGCGCGCCGCCTCCGCATAACGCTCCGGCGTGGTCAAGTCCTTCGCGCACGGCCCCAGGCACCGCTTGATGTAGAACTGCAAGCAGGGGCGGGGATGCTCGCGCTCCAGGTCCACGTGGCACGAGGGCACGCGAAAGTGCCGATGGATGAAATCCACGATGCGGTAGGCAAGGTTGGCGGGAAAATACGGACCGTAGTAAATTGATCCGTCCTTCTTCACGCGGCGCGTCACATAAACTCGGGGAAATCGCTCATACGCGGTGAATTTGATGTAGGGGTAAGACTTGTCATCGCGCAGCAGAATGTTGTAGCGAGGCTTAAACTGTTTGATCAGGTTGTTTTCAAGCGCCATCGCTTCGTGCTCATTATCCACGAGGATGGTTTCGAGGTCGTGCGCGGCGTCGAGCATCAGATCGCGCTTGTCATCCAAGGGGCGCGAATCCTGGAAATATGAGCGCACGCGCGAGCGCAGCGATTTCGCCTTGCCCACGTAAATGGGTTTGCCGTTTTCGTCCTTGAAGACATAGACGCCCGGCTGCACCGGCAGAGCTTCGGCTTTGGCGCGCAGGTTGGGGTTCATGGATTTCTCCACAATTGACGCCGGGGATGGCGTGGAATTTCCAGAGCAGCGATAGCTAGAACCATCCGCGGAAATCGAAGAGGTTTTGCAGGGGGAGCTCCCATCCTGGGAAACATGCCGAAGTGAGCGTTCCGGCTCTCGCCAAGGTCGCCTCAACCAGATACTTATTACCCTGGAGTTTCAGCGTTTCGACGGTCATGGCTTGGGGATCAACGAACCAAACTTCACCGACGCCCGCCTCCGCATACAGCGGCAGCTTCGTGGCCCGGTCGTAAGCGGTTGTTGAAGGGGAAAAAATCTCCACCACTAAGTCCGGAGATCCGTGGATGTAATCTTCACCAATAATTTCCGCGCGGGCTTCGGCCACAAAGATGAGGTCAGGCTGGAGCGCCGTGTCGAGACTCAAGCGTACGTCGAGGGGAGCAAACAAGATTTCGCCCTGGTGATTTTTCGAAAGATAAATGTCCAGGCTCGACACGAGCCTATGCAATACCAATTGATGCTTCGTTGTAGGGGACGGAGTCAAGTGAACCTCGCCATGGACCAGTTCATATCGCTTTCCGTCTTCAGGAAGCGCGCGAAACTGCTCGAAGGTGAGCTTGGGGGAAACTTCGATTCCCATGCCAGAATTATAGCCAGATTCAGTCGGGGGTACAAATGGGGGTGCCGGATGCGTTGACACGCGATGCGCGACAGGGAGAGAATAAATTGGATGCTAAAATGGGGTGTAAATGTGGGGATTTTGGCGTTGGCCGTGGCCACGTTTGCACCGCTTGTGCGCGCCCAGGTCCCTGAAAACCCCAACCCCAAGCTCGACCCCGATTGGGAATATGAATCGCCCGGCCCGAGAAGGTGCGTCGAAATCGGGAATGTATATCTGCACAAGGGGAAGCTGAAGGGCGCGCTCAGCAGGTTCCAGGAAGCGGTGAAAGACGACCCGCATTATGCGCCCGCGTATTTGGGCTTGGGCAAGGTTTACGAGCGGATGAACGAGAAACAGAAAGCTCTTGACGCCTTCAAGCGGTACCTCGATGAACTCCCCTCCACCAAGGATGCCGAGGACGCGCACGACGTGCATCGAGCCATCGCGCGATTGCAAAAGGAGTTGGAGTCCAATAGTCACCCGGAAAGTTCGGGTGATAAGTAACTGGTGATTCTTTCCTTGGCCTACCGGCCGTGGCCGGTTGCCCATCAAACGTCGCCTGGAAGGGAAGATTCTTCGGCCGCCGGCGAATCCAAATCGAAATACCCTTCCAGGATGCGGGTAGCGCGCTCCGCGTCCTGCTCGCGTACCAGGACGGGGACGTCCAGCACTGGAAGTAATTCGGCCGAAGTCTCGCCTTGCAATATGCAAGGTATTCCCTGGGACTGAAGGATGCTGCGCGCCAGGTCCGCGTTCATCTGTGCTGTCGCACCCGTGAAAACGCGCACCGGGGAAAGCTTGACGTCCTTCGAGTCAAGAATCTCGAGTTGTGCAGGAGATTGGGTCGGCGAGCCGGGAAGAAGGTCTGCGCCGCAATCCTCGCACTGGGTTGTGCCTTCCACGTATTCGATCAGACATTTGCTGCAATACGGCATGTCAGCGCTTCACCCTTTCTCCCTAAGTATAGACCTCCCTGGGTGGGCAGAGGGAATTTTGGCTCTTTGCATTCCGCGCCTCTTAATGATTGAGGCCTCTCATCATCAATTCACTTCGCACGAGTAAAGATCACCGCGGCCCCGCCGCCGGGGGCCAGGTGAATTGCGAGTTTCGTGTCAGACTTTACGGCGCGCTTGCTGATCGCCAGGCTGGTGGCAACTTTATCCGCGTCCGCGCCGTCGGCGAAAATCTGCGCTTCGAACTCGCCCGCGCCCAAAAAGCCCAGAGGAATCTCCAGGTCGCGCCCGTTCCAATTGGTCATGGCGCCCAGGAACCAGTCATCGCCATGGCGGCGCGCGATGGTGACGTATTGGGCCGGCTCACCATTCAAGACCTTGGTCTCATCCCAAACGGTCGGAACCTTGTCCAGAAATTCCATTCCCGGGTTGTGATCATAAATCTCCGGATAATCGGAAAGCATGGAAAGTTCGCTTTCGTAAACCACGTACATGGCCAATTGATGGGCGCGAGTTCCCTGGCACATCGGGTCGGCGTTCCGGGGCTTGAACTGTTCGCGCGTGGCGTTGTTAAAGCAACCCGGGGTGTAATCCATAGGGCCGGTAAGCATGCGCGTGAAGGGAATAGTGACGTCGTGCGTGGGAGTTACCCGATAGCTGCCCTTGCTGTATTCCATGCCCATCACGCCTTCGCGGGTCAGTTGATTGGGATAGGTGCGGCGCAGGCCCGTGGGCTTGAACGCGCCGTGAAAGTCCACCACCAGGTGATGCTCCGCCGCCTTGCGCGCCACGGTATCGTAGAAATTCACCATCTCCTGGTCGTCGCGGTTCATAAAATCAACCTTCACGCCCGCCACACCCCATTTCGAGTAGAGGTCCAGCGCCTCATCCATGTGCTTGTTCATCGCCGCCCAGTGCACCCAAAGCAGCACCTTCACCCCTTTCTGTTTCGCGTATACGACGATGTCCGGCACGTTGACCTCCGGCACGAAGGTCAGAATGTTACCGGGGCTTCCATGCCCGTAACCCGGGTACCAGCCGGCGTCAATCAGCATGTACTCAAGATGGTGCTCCGCGGCGAAATCGATATAGTGCTCCATGGTGGCGATGTTCATTCCCGGCGTGAAGTCAACGTTGGTGTCGTAATTGTCAGACCACCAGTTCCATGCCGCCTTGCCGGGCGTGATCCAGGAAATATCCGGGAGCGCCGAGGGCGGGTTGAGATCCAGAATCAGGTAGTTGTTCTCAATCAGGCCGCCGGGGCGATCGTTCATCAGCAGCACGCGCCAAGGTAAAGTCCTGGGCGCGGACCCCACCGCCACTTCATCCATTCGCTCAGGACCGGGCGAGAGGCGGCTCACGAGGGCATGGTCGA
>JASHTO010000005.1 GCA_030040515.1 Terriglobia bacterium | reverse complement strand
TGACGATGTCTTGCAAAGGGACCCCAGCAACACCACGGCCCTCAACTTCATCGCCCAGATCCATTATGGGTTGAAAGAATTTGACAAGGCCAAGGAAGACAACCAGCGCCTGATGAAGCTCGAACCCAATGATCCGGAGCCCTACTACTGGATTGGGATGCTCGACTGGCTCATTTGCTACCCGCGCTCCCAGACGGTGCGCAACGATCATAATCTCGCGACGCCCGATAAAGAGGGCGACCTGCCACCCATCCCGAAGAAATTCCGCGAGGACCTCGCCGAGCAAAATGGGACATTGGTCGAAGAAGGGCTGAACGCTCTCCAGAAGGCCATTGAACTCAAGCCGAATTACGACGAGGCGATGTCTTACCTGAACCTCATGTATCGCCAGAAAGCGGATATCGATCCGGACGATGATAGCCGTGCGGCCGATTTGAAGCAGGCGAATGACTGGGTCAACAAAGCCCTGGCTGCCCGCAAGGCGGTAGGCGCGGGCTCAAGCGGAGCAGCATCGGGCGGTTCCACGCAGTAATGGGAATGAAACCGAGTCTTTCCACCGGTGCTTCCTCCCGGGGTGCCGGCCTCGCACCGGTATTAGGCATCTCACCCTTCCATCTCAGGGAAAAGCCCGAAACATTCCGAACCTCGACCGCACTTTGCGCGGCCTGCGGACGCTACACCGTTCTGCGGCAAACTGCTAGAATGAGGGCAGCGAGTATGGTTCAATTTGCGGACATTATCCGGCAAGTGGAAACCTATCGCGCGGGAGAGGACCTCTCGTTGCTCCAGCGAGCCTACGAATTTACGGCCACTCAGCACGCCCATCAGAAGCGCCTTTCAGGAGAGCCCTTCATCTCCCACCCCTTGGAGGTGGTGTTCATCCTTGCTGGGATGAAGATGGACCCCGTGTGCCTGGCCGCCGGAATGCTGCACGATGTGGTGGAGGATACGCGCACCACAACCGAACTGATCCGGCAGAACTATGGCGCTGAGGTCGCCCGGATCGTGGAGGGCGTTACCAAGATCAGCCGCATCAAGTTCCTGACTCCGGAAGAAGCGCAGGCCGAGAACTACCGCAAGATGGTCCTCGCCATGGTGGATGACATCCGCGTAGTCCTGGTAAAGCTCGCCGATCGCCTGCACAACATGCGCACCGTCGAATTTCTGCCGCCGGACCGCCGGGAGCGCATGGCGCGCGAGACCTTGGAAATCTACGCGCCCATCGCTCATCGCCTGGGAATGGGCAAAATTCGCGGCGAGCTCGAAGACCTGGCGTTTCGCCACCTTGAGCCCGAAGCTTTCGAGGAACTCAAGCGCACGATCGAGAGCCGGCGCAAGGTGAGTGACGAATTCCTGGTGGAAGTGCGCGAGCTGGTGGAAGCAAAAATGAAGGAAACCAACATTCCGGCGCGCGTCGAGGGGCGCATCAAGAGGCTCTACAGCATCTGGCTGAAGCTGCGCCGCCAGGGAATTCCCATCGAGCAGGTGTATGACCTCCTCGCCGTGCGCATCATTACCGACAACGTCAAGAACTGCTACGCCGCCCTGGGGATCATCCACAACACCTGGCGGCCCGTGCCCGGTCGCATCAAAGATTTCATCGCCATTCCGCGCCCCAACCTTTATCAGTCACTCCACACTTCGGTGATCGGCCCGCACGGCCAGCCTTTTGAAGTGCAGATTCGCACGGAGGAGATGCACCGCGTCGCGGAGGAAGGCATCGCCGCGCACTGGAAATACAAGGACGGTCGCCCGCTCACGCAGCAGGATGAGGAGCGCTTCGCCTGGCTTCGCCACCTCGTCGAATGGCAGCAGGAAATGCGCGATCCCGGCGAGTTCCTCTCCACCCTGAAGATTGACCTTTATCCGGAAGAGGTCTACACCTTCACTCCCAAAGGCAAGGTCATCGTTTTACCGCGCGACGCCACGCCCATCGACTTCGCCTACGCCATCCACACGGAGGTGGGTCACCATTGTGTGGGCGCCAAGGTGAACGGCCGCATCATGCCGCTCAAATATCGCCTGCGGAACGGCGACATCGTGGAGATCGTCACCCAGCCAAGCCACACTCCCAGCCGCGACTGGCTGGGCCTGGTGAACACGTCACGCGCGCGCGACAAAATCAAGCATTGGATCAAGATTGAGCAGCGGCAGCAGTCGCTCGAGATCGGCAAGCGGCTGCTGGAAAGAGAAGCGCGCAAGTATGCCGTTTCCTTGAAGAAGCTGACCGCCGAGGATTACATCCGTGTGGCGCGCGAATACGGTGGCGCCGCGGCCGAGGACCTCTACGCCGGCATTGGTTACGGCAAGTTCGTGGCGCGGCAGGTGCTTGCCAAGCTTACTCCCACCGCCAAGCTTGAGCCGGTGCAGGTTTCGCGCCTGGCCAGCTCCGTCAAGCGCGCGCTGGGCGTGGCTTCCGACGCCGCCATTCAGGTGGACGGACACGATGACCTGATGGTGTATCGCGCCAAATGCTGCAACCCCGTGCGCGGCGAGGAAATCCTTGGATACATCACACGCGGCAAGGGCATTGCCGTCCACGCGAAGCATTGCTCCAACGTCCAGAATCTGCTTTACGACGCCGACCGCCGAATCGACGTCGAGTGGCAAGGTCCCAAGTATACGCTTTATCCGGTCAAGCTGGCTCTGTTCACCGAAGATCGCCAGGGCATGCTGGCGGAAGTGACCTCGGTCATCGCGGGCGTGCACTCGAACATCCAGAACATCGAGGCCCGCACCGGCTCGAAGCGCGCCAATATCGATGTCACCGTCGACATCGTGGACATCGAGCACATGGAGAAAATCATCTCCTCGCTGCGCAAAATCGAAGGAGTCTACCAAGTCGAACGCGTTATGCAGCCTTAGTCATCCATTGCCAATATTCATTCGGGAGGACCCGTTGAGCAAACAAACTATCTCCACCCCTGCGGCGCCGGCGGCCATTGGCCCCTATTCGCAAGCCATTCGTTCTGGAAATCTGGTTTTCATCTCCGGGCAGATCCCCTTGGACCCGGAAACCGGCAAAATCGTGGAAGGTGATGCCGCCGTGCAGACCGCGCGCGTGCTGCAAAACCTCTCGGCAATTCTGGAAGCCGCGGGCTCAAGCTTCGCGCAGGTCTTGAAGACCACCGTCTACCTGCGCGACATGGCCGATTTCACGATGATGAATGAGGTTTACGCGCGCTTCTTCGGCGACTGCCCGCCGGCCCGCGCCACGGTGGGTGTGTCACGCCTGCCGCGCGATGTGTCTGTGGAAATTGACCTCATCGCCGAGGTCGAGGGGTAAAAGGCGGAGCGAAGTCACCTGTCAATCTTCAATTTGGGCAGCCTGGACTTCCAGCCCCTGCTGAAGATTGACGGCCGGCAACCTCTTAGCTGACTTTGATGACCTTCCCCGAACGAAGGCAAGACGCGCAGGCGTAGATTCTCTTCCGCACACCATCCACCATCGCATGAACCCGCCGCAGGTTGGGATTCCAACGGCGCTTCGTCACGTTATGGGCGTGGCTGATATGATTTCCATATTGGGGACCTTTTCCGCAAAGGTCGCAGGTGCGAGCCATAACC
>JASHTO010000597.1 GCA_030040515.1 Terriglobia bacterium | reverse complement strand
TGGGAGCGGCGCTGCCCGAGGCGGGCGGGGAATTCGTCTACATGCACCGCGCTTACGGCCCCCTGTGGGGATTCCTGTATGGCTGGACACAATTCATTATCGCCAAGACGGCTTCCATTGCCGCCATCGCCACGGGATTTGTCCTTTACCTCGCGTATTTTTTTCCGGGCCTGAAAGACACCGTTTGGGGAACTTCGATTGCGATGGGCGGTCGCGCGTTCGGCCTGCGCCTGACCGGCCTTCAAATTGGCGCAACGGCGATGGTGCTGCTGCTTTCCGGGATGAACATTCTGGGGGTGCGGCGCAGCGGCGTGGTTCAGACGATTTTTACCGCTTCAAAACTGCTGGTGCTTGCGACGCTCATCGTTTTGGGCCTGGCGTTCGGTCATGGCTCGTGGGAGAGTTTTCATTCTCTGCTGGCGCCGGGAGGGCATGGTAACCTGTTGGCAGCTTTCGGCGTGGCCACGGTTTCAGCGCTCTGGGCGTATGACGGTTGGAACAACCTGAGCATGGTCGCCGGCGAAGTTGAAAATCCCCAGCGCAATATTCCGCTGGCGCTGATCGGCGGGGCACTGCTGGTGCTGGTGGTTTACGTCCTTGTGAACCTTGCCTACTTTTACGTGCTGCCCAGCGCGCAGATGGTGGGCACGAAAACCGTGGCTTCGGACGCGGCACGGAAATTCCTGGGTAATGGCGGTGGAGCATTCATCGCCGTGGGCGTTCTGATTTCAACTTTTGCCACGTTGAACGGCTCGATTCTCTCGGGCTCGCGCGTTCCTTATGCCACCGCGCACGCGGGGCTTTTTCCGGCGGCGCTCGCAACGGTAAATCCCCGCTTCCACACACCGGCGGCTTCGCTCGTGGCGCAGGCCATCATCGCCTCGCTGTTCACGCTGACGGGTAGTTACGAATCGCTCTACACGAAAGCGATTTTTTCGGAATTCCTCTTCTACGCCCTCTGCACTTTGGGTGTTTTCGTTCTACGCCGCCGCGAGCCCGCTCTGCCGCGCCCCTATCGCACCTGGGGATACCCCGTGGTTCCGGCGGTTTTTGTAATTCTATCCGCCTGCCTATTGGTGAACACTTTCTGGCAGGCCGGCCAGCGCGTCGATTCGCTGTGGGGTTTGGTGCTGGTGGGCAGCGGCATCCCGGCGTACTGGATTTGGAAGGCATGGTCACGGCGGACCACCTGATCCGCTAGGAGATCCCCCGGCTTTGCCGAAGGATGATTACTGACAAGTTGGAGACTCGACGTGGAAGGAAATCGGAAACTGGAAATCGGAAACTCGCGCCCCGTCTGCCGAATTTCCGGTTTCCGGTTTGCGGTTTCCAAATTTGCCCGCCTATCTCTTCTAATTCTAATTTGCCTAAGGGTGGGGGTGGCCCAGGCGCAGGAGGCAGGACCAACGAAAAACCAGGCCGCAGGAGAAGCCCTTCTGACGAAGGCAAGTGAGCAGGTGCTGAATTCCAGCCCCTTGGCGATGTTTTATTACTCTGACGATTCGGTGGGGCTGGCATCGCTCCGGGCGCACGCCGGGGCGATGAGTGTTCTCGCTCCTCAATGCTACCGGTTGGACGGCGCCGGGTATTTGCATGGCCAGCTTCCGCCCGGGGTTGAGGATACGGCGCGACAGGCGGGGCTGCCGCTGATGCCGCTCGTGATGAACCCGGAATTCAATCGTGCCACGGCGCACAGCCTGCTCCACAACCCGAAAGCGCAGGAGCGCGCCGCAAAGAATCTCGAGCAGCTCGCCGAGCGCGAAGTATTCCTGGGCTGGCAACTGGATTTCGAGGGCTTCGCGCCCGCCGACAGCCTTGCCTACGTGCGCTTTGTGGAGCGCGTGGCGGCGAGGCTGCATCGCGATCATCGCCTGCTCAGCGTGGCAGTAGCGCCCCGTTTTTCCGACGTGTACCCCAATATTTCACCCGAAGGTTTTCGCACAGGCGAATGGGGCGCGGCGTTTAATTTTCGCGAACTCGGGCGCGCGGCGGATTTCCTGGTGCTGATGGCCTATGACCAGCATACGTCGTCCACTCCGCCCGGACCCGTGGCCGGCTACGAGTGGGTGAAGGCGGCGCTCGATTATGCAGTGCGCTGCGTGCCGCCGGAAAAGCTGGTGCTGGGTCTTCCGCTCTATGGCCGCGAGTGGGACGTTCCCGCGCGCGCTGCCACCGAGCACAGCCTCGCCTACAAAGATTTGAAGCTATTTCTCGATTCGCCCGGCAGCGAGCAACACTGGGACGACCTATCGCGGACGGCTTGGTTCCAACTGCGCGAGGGCCGAACCCTGCGTACCGCGTGGTTTGACGATGCCCGGAGTTTGCGGGAGAAAATCGCCCTCGTGCAGATCTATCATCTACGCGGCTTCGCCGCCTGGCACTTGGGCGTCGAGGATCCTGAATTCTGGGAGATTAAGGACGGGAAGTGAAATGACGATGGAATCCGTTGGGATTTGAGTAATGGGCTGCGAGCGCCGCCGGCCATTCCACCTGGGCTGGACCGCTACTACAGCCACCGGAACAGTGGCTCGATCCATCATTTTGTAGTATACAACCAAGCGGTGAAGCTGATGAAAATCGCCCGAATCATTTTCGGCACAAAAAATTGCATCGCCACAGGCCTGATCATTTTACTCCTCACTGCCCTGGCGCCACGCGCCCTCGGCCAGGGACATGACTGGACCATCTCGGTCGCCGGAGATCTTGACGAGCGCATCGAGCGGCAACTCAATGTGCTCGCGGGGCAGGACCAGGCCCTCATCCATATCCTGAAAGGCTCAGCGGCGCGGCCGGATTTCGTCCCGGAGGCGGGCAGCCTGGCGATTGAGCTGCGCCACGAGACCGATGCGGCGGCTTTTCTGAATGCACTCAAGCGCGCGGCGGGCTCCACGGCCATTGCCCCCACCGAAGAGCTCGCCCAGCAGGCATATATTATCGAGGCCAATTACCCGCGCGCGGCGGTTCCCAATCGCCTGCGCATCACCGCCAATACCTGGGCAGGATTTCACAATGCCCTGCTGAGGGTTCCGGATTTGCTCGCAACCTTTCCGCCGAACCTATCGAGCCAGCTCATTCCCCGTCCGCAGGTGGTGCGCGTTGAGCGGAATGGCCTCGCCGTAGTGATCGTGGATTTCCCCTCGTTCCCGGAGCGCGGCGTGGTGGAAGGATTTTACGGAACTCCCTGGACGCATCAGAACCGCATGGAGATTCTGCGTTTCGAGGGCGCGCACGGCATGAACGCGTATTACTACGCACCCAAGGATGATCCTTACCACCGCAAGCTGTGGCGCGAACCTTACCCGCCGGAAGCGCAGCAGCGGTTAGGCGAGTTGGTGGACTCCGCCAAGCGAAATTTTGTGGATTTTTGTTTTGCCATCAGCCCCGGCCTCAGCATGACCTACTCGAGCGACCGGGATTTCCAGTTGCTGACCGACAAGCTGGCAAGCGTTGGGAGGCTGGGGGTTTCCTGTTTCGCGCTTTTTCTCGACGATGTGCCACAGGACTTGCAAGACCCAGAGGACAAGGCGCAATTCAAAACCCTTGCGCAGGCCCATATCTTCCTGACTAACAAGCTCTATAAGTATCTCAAAGGGCAGTCTCCGTCCAACCGCCTGACGCTGACTCCCACGGTTTACACGAATGAATGGGGCAGTCGTGATTATCTCCAGGAGCTCGGCGCGGGCGTCGACCCCGGCGTGCCGATCGTATGGACCGGCCCGAAGGTGTTTTCGCCTGCGATTACTGTAGACCAGGCGCGAGAGTGGGGTGGATTCATTCATCGCCCGCCGCTGATCTGGGACAACTATCCCGTGAACGACCAAACGCGCTGGTGCCGCTATCTTGGACCGCTCGTTGGCCGTGACAAAAACTTGCCCAGCGTGGCCCGGGGCTTCATTTCCAACCCCATGATCCAGCCGCGCGCCTCGATGATTCCGCTCCAGACCGTTGCGGATTACCTGTGGAACCCTGCCGCATATGATCCGGCACAATCTGAAACGCACGCTGTGGTGACCCAATATGGCGATGATGCCCCTCATCAGCTCGCGTCGTTCTTGAAGATTTACGGAACTTACATCTGGGACGGCGGAAATTTCACGCCGCTTTTCGACGAGCGGCGCCGGCCCATCGACATTACAAAGATGCAGGCCCAGATTGCCGAAATGAATTCGGCGCTCGACCGTCTGCGCTATCAGCGGCGCCTTCAGCCCCTGCTTGAGGAATTAGCTCCTGCCGTGAAGCGCGCGGCCGAGCGGATTCCCGAGGTCACCGCCGATCCCGCCTTCCATTCCGAGGGGAACGGCATCCTGCAATGGGATGAAAATTATGAAGCGCTTTCCGCATATCACCTGACGCAGTCTCCCAATCTGGATGGAGATTTTTCCAAGTGGGAAAGTGGCGCGGTGTACAAGCTGGCTGAGGCCGCGCAGGTGACGGCGGGCGCCAAGCTGTGGAATGGCTCGTACAACCTCTCGGCGCGCGTGGCCCTGGCATGGGATGCCAGCTTTCTCTATGTGGGCGTCGATGTCACGGATCCGGACCTCTACCAACCCTTCTTCGGGCGCGGCATTCAGAATGGTGACTCCGTCGTGCTGAGGCTGGAAGCGGGATTCCGCAAGAATTACTACGCCACCGAACCTACCGGCGATGAGTACACCCTTTATTTCAGCCCCGGAGATTTTGCCGGCGTCCAACACAGTATCTTTTCCGACGAAGATTACCTGCCTCCGCGCCCGCAGCCACACGATTACATGCAGGAGATCTTCACGGCCTGGAAGAA
>JASHTO010000596.1 GCA_030040515.1 Terriglobia bacterium | reverse complement strand
ATAGGCGCGCCTTCATGTCATCAAATTCTGAAGTGGAAACCAAATACTCCGGCTTTTTGGGCAGAATTTTCTGAATCTCTTCTTCCGCGGCGATGATGCGATCGGGAGTGGGCGGATGGTCGGCAAAAACTTTGGCCATGCTTCCCGGTTGGTGTCGCTCCTCATCCATTACCTTGCCGAAGAAAGCCACGAAGGCGTTGGGGTCATAGCCCGCTTTGTACATGTATTGCAATCCCAGGAAATCCGCCTCCTGTTCATCCTTGCGACTGAATTTGAGGAAGGCCAGGGGCACGCCGTTCATATAGGCTTCCATGACGCCCATGTAGACCGGATAGGTCATGGGAATGAACATCAAAGGGATCATGGAAAACTGCAAGATGGTCGCCTTGGTCATGGTGCTGGCCCAGTGGCGTGCCGCGGCGTGGCCGATTTCATGCGCAATGACTCCCGCAACCTCGTCTTCTTCGTCGGCCGCCAGGATCGTCCCCGTATTCAGGTACATAAAGCCGCCGGGCAGCGTGAAGGCGTTGATGGAAGGGTCGTCAATCACCTTGATGGTGAGCGGAATCTTGAGGTCGGAGTTGCGCGCCAGATTCTGTGCCACCCGGTTGATGTATTCATTGATGACCGGGTCCTTGAGAATCTTCGCCTGTTTATCGATCTGATCGGCGTACTGCTTCCCAATGGCAATTTCCTTTTCCTGGGAAATGATGCTCTTGTGGGCGACATTGCGGTTGCCGATGTCGTCTACGTCGTCCTTTTTGTCGTCGGCGCGGGTGGGAAGTGATGTGGATATTAAAATGGCGACGATCAGTAGTGCAAGCCAACCACGGTTCCTCATGGCAATACTCCTTAACAGGCATTATACCACTGAGGGCAAGCATGCCCCCCGGATTTCTTTCTCGCGGCGATAGGTGGCGGCAAACTTGGCATGGCAGACGTCCAACCGAATCTGCCGATGGCTTTTGATGGGGACCTGCGGCACGTCTCGCAGAAAGGCTGGATTTCCCCTCCTATTGGAAGGCCAGGACTGGGAATGGGTTGCACTTCTTACTATGCTTCGAGCGTAAAATTGACTTTACACTTTAGGTTTTGCCGGCCGCACTATCGGGACACCGGGAGCGTGGATTGCGCGCTTGACTCTGCCTGAAAGGCCGGTTTAGATTAGATTTATGAGCCTTCAGTCGAGGCTCGAAAGCAATTCCCTGTGACAGAATTTCGTCTCTCCCTTGAAGGAGCTCTAAACTGTGGCAGTTACCTCAATTTTGTTAGGCCAAGTCTGGCAATTGCAAGCGACGGCCGAAAATTGGCTGGTGACCAAAGTTTACTCCGAGGCCTTTACTTCCTATGCCGTCTTGAGAAAAGTCGGGGGAGGGGACACGGACGTTCGCCGTGTGAAGGTTGAGAAAGTTGCTGATGGCGTTGGGCTTTCCGGTTTCATTTTTACTCAGGAAGCAGACGCGTTTTGAAAATCTGGTCATTTTGCGTTTCGGTCATCTGGATATTGAAAAATTAATTCGCCATCATAATCCGCCAGTTCCATACCATCGCCAAATGGCCGAATGGACTTGATGAACAAATGGCCGAGTGACCAAACCTATCTATGGCTTCTTCTCTTCTTGAATCCCTTGCAGGCCTCATCATCTCCATAATTTCGCATGGGGGTTACTTCGGCGTCATGCTGCTCATGGCCATCGAATCGGCCTGCATACCGTTACCCTCGGAAGTCATCATGCCGTTCTCCGGCTACCTGGTTCACCTCGGCCGGTTTGACTTGCTGGGAGTGGCTGTGGCCGGAGCCCTGGGTTGCAACCTGGGCTCTCTGATTGCTTATTACATCGGCTCTTTGGGCGGGCGGCCGCTGGTGGAAAAATACGGCCGATGGTTGCTGGTGACTCACCACGACCTCGAGATGGCGGATCGATTCTTCGCGCGCTACGGCGATTGGGCGGTGTTTTTCGCGCGACTTCTGCCGGTTATTCGAACCTTCATTGCCTTTCCTGCCGGAGTTTCACGCATGAATGCAATTCGTTTTCACTTCTACACCTTCCTCGGCTCGCTACCCTGGTGCCTGGCGCTCGCTTACGCGGGAATGAAGCTCGGCCAGCGCTGGATGAGCCTGCACGAATACTTCCACCGCTTTGATGCCGTTCTGGGCGTGGTGATCCTCGCCGGCGCCGTGTGGTTTGTCCAAAATCGCTGGAGGAACCGCCTGCGAGCAGTGTGAGAGCTCATCGTTAGCCTTTCATATCGACCTTACGGGCATCTTGACGATATCCGCGACTTCCGCAACCTCACGCTGGATGAACGGCTCGCCGTAGCGGACTCCAATCATCTGGCCAAAGTGGCGGGCTTCTGAACTCAGGCGCCCGTCGATGTCTTCGCGCGAGGGGAAGAGGTTGCCCAAATCCTTGGGCGGCGAGAACTGCGAGGAAAAACAGAAGATGGCTTTGAGCTTTTTCGCATACTGCGCGGTGATATCCACCACGAAGGTCGGGCGCACAGTGGGCACGTACTGCGAGGCGTAAAGGACCTTGAAGGGGCGGTGAGGCTTGCCCGCCAGCGGCAGCCGCGCGAGCCCGGCCAGAAAGCACGCTTCGTAACCGAGCAGCCCGGCGGTGTAATGGTCGGGGTGGCGGCCCTCCCAGTAGGGCAGAATGACGGTCTGCGGCTTTAAGTCGCGAATCTTCTGGGCGACCTTCATTTTGCTTTCGCGATTATTTTCCACTCCGGCGTCGGGAAGGTCGAGGCTTTCGCGGTAGGCCGCGCCCAGCACCTTTGCGGCTCGCCCCGCTTCCTTGGCGCGCAACGCGGCGCTGCCGCGCGTGCCGCTCTCCCCGCCCGTCAGGTCAAGAATACCCACGCGGTAACCCGCTTCGACCATCTTGATCACTGTTCCGCCGCAGGTAATTTCCACGTCGTCCGGATGCGCCGCAATCGTCAAAATATCAACTTCCATTCTCACGCCTTTCTCCCGCTTCGGGAGCCGAATTAAGCCGCCGCAGGAACTCCCGGTCATCCAGGTGGTATTGGAACGCCTTCTGCCCATGGATGAATACCACGGGAATTTCTTCCTGAAAATTCGCGAATGCGTCACGGTCTTCGAGAATGTTGATCTCGCGAAGCTCGAAGGGATGCCGCGTACGGAGTTTGTTGAGCTGTGCCTTGACCGTGTCGCACAAGCAGCATCCCGGTTTGGTGTAGAGAATAACTTCTGCCATCAGTACCCCGAGGAATTCTAGGAGCAAGGGTCGGGAAGCGTCAAGGCGCGAGGCGATTGTCGTAGGGGCACCCTCGCGGTTGCTCCCGCCTGGGCGGCCACGAGGGCCGCCCCTACTTCTTGCATCGGCTGGACGCCCGGGCCACAGCGGGCGAGACGCCCGTGCTACGGTCGTGTTAACATGCACGCCCCATGAGTGAACAATCCCTTGGAGGCCAGGTGGCGCTGGTGACGGGTGCGGGGAAGCGCATCGGACGCGCCATTGCCCTTACGCTTGGGCGCGCGGGCGCTGACTTGATCGTGAATTACAACCAATCGCGCCAGGGTGCCATGGCCACTGTCGAGGAAATTGCCGCGATGGGCGTGCGCGCTGTTGCCTTTCGCGCCGACGTTTCGCGCCCCGCGCAGGTGGCGGCCATGTTCCGTGCCGTTCAAAAGCGTTTCGGCCGCCTTGATCTGCTCGTTAACAACGCGGGCATCTTCTTCGCGAGGACGTGGGACGAACTCGAAGAGAAGGATTTTGACCGCGTCCTCGCCGCAAATCTGAAAGGCCCGTTTTTCTGCGCCCAGGCCGCCGCGCGCATGATGATGCGCCAGGGAGCTGGGAACATTGTCAACATCTCCTCGCTTGGAGGCTTGCAGGCGTGGCCGAGCTACATGCACTACTGCGCGTCGAAGGCCGCGCTGATCTCGCTCACGCGCACGTTGGCCCGGGCTCTCGCGCCCATCATTCGGGTCAACAGCGTAGCGCCCGGCTCGATTCTCTTTCCGGATGAGGAACGCACCGCCGCCGTCCGTAAAATCATCCGGGGAATTCCTTTGGGCAAAGGCGGCACGGCGGATGACATTGCGCAAACGGTTCTTTTCCTTGCCACGCACAGCGATTTCATTACCGGGCAAATTATCGTCGTCGATGGCGGCAAGTCGATTCCGTAAATCCGCCCTCCGCCCTTTTGGCCGGGCAATCGCCGATCCCGCCCCGAGGGAACGACGCTATTTTCCTTTCGCGATGTCCTCCAGGATCCGGCGCAGTTGGGGAAGCGAGACGGAGGCCTGCCCGTAGCGCAGCGAGTTATAAAGTCTCGTAAATTCCGCCACGCCGGGCCCCAGTGGTGTGGTGATAAAGGAGAGTGCAAACTCACGCGGCGTCTGCGAGGGAGGTTTTCGAAACCCCTTCTTCTGAAGCGTGTGGAGCAGGCGCTGGTAGGTGAGCGTCGCCTGGCGCGGGCTCACTTGGGAATCGTGCCGCGCGAATTTCCACGCCAGCCGGAAGCGCCATTCTGCCAGTGTTCCGGTTTTGTCCGTCAAAATCAGCCCCGTGAGAATCCCCAGCATGATCGCGAGGACCAGCAATTTGTGCGACATCAACCAGCCTTCGATGCGGAACGCGGCCAGGATCCCCGCGTGCTTCAGCCGCTGCGTGCGTCGGCGGAAGACCTGCTGGAAACTGCGCGAGTCCTGTTCAATCTGGCGCGCCAACTGCACCTGATGGCTGAAGTCGTAGTTGATCACCCACTCGTTCCAGAAGAGCGCCGCGGTATCGATGTAATCGTCCCACTCGCCGGGTAGAACGGGATGAGGATCGGGTGGGGTGGGGTCGAAGGGGACCCACCCATAGCCCGTGAAATAAACCTCCACCCAGCTATGCGCGTCGCGCGCCCGCACCACGAAGTCCTTGCCGAACCTGTTGTAGGTTCCGGTTTGAAATCCATTGACCAACCGGGAAGGAATATTCAGCGTGCGCAGCATCACCGCCATGGCCGCGGCAAAATATTCACAGTAACCGGACTTGGAGCGAAACAGGAAGCTGCCCACGGGATCGGCGGGCTCAATATCGGGCGGATCGAGCGTATATTTGAAGTTGTCGCGCAAGTAGGTTTGAATGGCTGTGGCGCGGTCATAGTTGTTGGAGGCGGGGGCGGTGATGGTGCGGGCCAGCTCCCCAACGCGCGGATCCAGAGTGTGCGGCAGGCGGAGATAGACCAGCCGAATCTCCTCCGGATAATCGGTGGAGGCGCTGCGCAAATCCTTCGCCGGCGGCAGACCGATATTGGAAACAACTTCGTAGGCAAATGGGGAGCTGAAATTTCCCGGGTTGTGCAGTGCGCCGGCCTGGTCCTGGCTGAGCATGCGCACGCCGGAGACCTCGCGCGGCTCGGCGGCAGCGAAAAGCACGTCCGTGGAGAGCCCCGCGCGCAAGACTCTGTAGCGCCGAGGCTGATTGGGGCGCTCCTGAAATCCTTCCGGCAGGGGGAGAAGGAATTGCTGGTAGGATTGCTCTTTCAGGGTTATGCGGTCCGCATTGTCGTTGAACCATTTCTTGCCGTTAAAGCTGTTCAGCGTTACGCCACGCCATTTGACGCCCGCATATGACCGCGGACTGCCCGCCGGCATGACGCGCATCACCACCATGGGCGAACGCAGGATCTGCCGGATGTCTCCCAGATTCACGGTCTCGGAAAACCCCGTGATGTTTTGGGCCTGCATCGACATTTCCGTCAGGTAGCCTGTCCGGTAACGCGGGATGATGAAAAACAGGACGGTGGCCAAACTGAAAATCCCTACACCCAGGCCTGACGCCGCCGTCAGCAGGGCCCTCTCAATAGCCTTGCGGTTCTGCGTAGGAATGCGGAAGGGTCCCTCCGGCGTCCGCTGCGCGGCTTCCATCCCTCGCTTGATTTCATAACTGATGAAGGTTGAAATCGCTGCCAGCCCGTAAACCGTGAAGCTCACCATGAACGTGGTGCTTACCGTGAGCACGGCACTGGCCAGCATCATCAGGAACGAGAGCGTGGCCAGGTACCCGTAGTCGCGATCCGCCCGGGCCGAAAAGATTTTCACGACGGTAATGAAAAGCACCAGATGGACCGTGGCCGCCAACATGCGGTCAATTGCCGTGGGGCCGGAGGCGAAGATGAGGAAATCGAGGCCATAGAAAAAAATGTAGAAGATGGAAATGCGCGTGACCGTCTTGTGGGTGAGGGAAAAATCGGCGGCACGAAGATAGCCCCAGAATTTCACGCAAAGCGCCACGAACATCACGATGGTCGAGACCAAGTCCAGCTTGCCCGTGGTGGCGATGGTGAGGAAGCCGGTCGAGAGCATCAGGAGCAGGGAAATCTCAAAGTAGCGCTGCACGCTGATGTTGGCCTGGCGCTTCAGCAGGCCGATGCCGGCAAGTTGTGCGGTTGGGGCCATGGGATTTTCAGGAGGGGTGACCGGAGTTGTTTGAGTGCCTTCCCGGCGAAGCTAGCGATGATTCCAGCCGGCGAATATCCGAAACAAGCTGCTGCGCTACCCCGCGCGTCATGCCCACGCGTACAGGCTGCACAATTTCTTTCGCGGTCTTGGTTGCCGGATTGTACGCCGCGAAGGTCGAGGAAAACATTGCCCACAACATTCCAGATGCCGGGTCAAATTGCACTTGCAGCGGAGTTGCCGTGAGAAAAGTCAAAGGGGGTTGCGTTTTTTCCATAGGATTACAGACTGTAGCATAACAATCGTCCGGGAAGCACGGTTGCGACACACGGCGTCAGTTGCCGAAGACCATAGCTGCCGAGTTTGTCGTCCAAGCGGGCGGCGTCCTTCGGGTTCGTTGCCGCGCGGAAATGCTGAACGAGATCAGATTATCCCTTCTGCTTGCTCTTTGGGGTCGCAATTCCATCTTCCACTTTCTGCACAACTTTGCGCGCCAATTGGGAAATCGCGGCTTGGGGCAATTTGCTGAGGTCGAACCAATGCAGCGATGGGCTGCGGGGAATCCGCGAGAGCGTGGCGGGATAGATTCGGCCTTGAATTGCGCGAAAAGTGATGTTGTGCCGGAATTCTGCTGCGGGCTTGGATTGCAGGGGCACGTCGTGGCGTGTCCGTACTTTAGGATCGTTACCAAGTAACGCTGCCAGCTTTTCGCGAAGATTTCCCAGCGCCTTGGCAGAGGATCTGCCAAACGTCGACGGGAAATTCCAGAGATCATTGAGCAACCCGTCGGTGAGGCCGCGCACCATGGCCACTTTGTTGCCTCGGCGCAGCAGGGCAACGGCCAGGTGGTGGGATTCTGCCGCGCGGCGCGGACGGGGGAGCGGGTAGGCTTCGGGATTCCCACCACGAGAACCCGCGCACCATTTCGCCAGCGGACAGACCGGGCAGCGCGGCCCACGCGGCAGGCAGACGGTCTGGCCCAACTCCATCAGTGCCTGATTAAAGTTCCCCGGCGCTTTGTGTGAGAGCATTTGCGCGAGCACCGCTTCCACGGCTAGCCGGAAGCGAGGCTGGTGCAGGTTCCCTTGCAAACGGCCGAGGCGCGCCACCACTCGCGCCACGTTTCCGTCCAGCGCTGCGTAGGGCTGATTGAAAGCGATGCTCAGCACTGCTTTCGCGGTGTAGTCGCCGATGCCGGGGAGGCCGCGAATGCCATCGTAGTCTTCAGGAATTTCTCCAGCATGTTCCTGCGCAATCACCTGCGCGGCTTGGTGCAGGTATCGAGCCCGGCGGTAATAACCCAAACCCGACCACAATTCCAGAACCCGTTCCAGCGACGCCTGCGCCAGGCAAGTCACGCTTGGGAACGCTGCCATAAAACGCTGGTAATACGGAATGACCGTCGCCACCTGGGTCTGCTGGAGCATGATTTCCGAAACCCAGACGGCATAGGGGTCGCCCGACCCGCGCCAGGGCAGCGCTCGCGCGCTGGCGCGAAACCACGCGAGCAGCGCGCGGCGAATTTGCGCCGGAGAACGTTCGCCCACCTTCTTTGCAAGGTGTTGGGGTTGGGCTCCTGACCGCTCTGCAATTCTCTGTAGCGGCGCTCTATGAGCGTCGAAAATCCGGCGATTGTAGACCGCCGCTACGACAGCGGTTGTCACTATATTTTGCAAGATTCAGTAAGTGGTATTACCAGAATTAAAGCCTAGTTTCCGCCGCGCAAAGGCCAAAGTCAAGCGAAAGGGGTGGAGGTTGTCTCTCCACAAGCACCGATGGGCAAACCGCCGCGCCTCTCTTTCCCCCCCGCGCAGGCGGTTTTCAATCCCCTCATTGCTCGATGGAAAAATTGCCGCTCTGTACGGGTGAAACATTCTGGGCAGAATTGCGCGCCCAGATTCGCACCGCGTAGTCGCCCACAGGCAGCTTGTCGATCGGCATCTTGAAGATCACAGGGACCAGCGGATTGCCCGGTCGCGCATATTCCGTAATCATAATCGTGTTGGGGGAAAACACCTTCTGGTTGTTCTTCCAGTTGACGGTGTCGAACAGAATTCCCAACTGCGGATTGCCGCCCTGCAAAAGGGGACGGTGAGAAATCCATCAGAAATGAAGACCAACGAGCGTTGGCCGGAAAGCATGGTCATGCGGCAAACAAGCGCTTCAATTCCCTGCAAAGTAATCACGGCCCTCTTTTCGGTTTCGGCCTGAACCCGCATCGCCTCCATGCGGATTGCTTCCACTGGGGGTGGTGAGCAGTAAGGAGGGCCACCACAGCAGAGCATCTTTTCAGCCTGGACCAGTAATATCACGTCATTGATTTGTCCGTGAAAACCTGTGAACTGGGAGATAAGGTAGGCCTCGTAGGGCGCGATCGCGCCGCACATTTCGTCCGCGGCGATGAGCGGATGCGGGCGAATGTCCAGCAGGGCTTGGTGCACTCGGGCAAGATCATCGGTAAAGTCCAGGGGCGTTTGCCCGGAGGCCGCGAACACTCCCACGTGGTCTCCCGCATGGCAAGAAGTCTTCAGAAAACGGTCCGCGGCGTCGCGCGTGTGGGACAGGCCGGATATGCCGGTGTTAACGTCATCGAAATAGAGCGCAACGTATCGGCGCGGGGGAGTGAAAGCCGGCGGGGTTTTCCCTGTGGCCTCCGCTGCCGGCTGTGATGTAGAGGCATCGGGGGGTCTCCGCGACATTCAGAGCGGGCTTTTCAACCGAGAAGGTCTCGATGGTCTGTTTCTTGCCGCGATCAAAAAGTTGAAAATCTTCCTGGCGGAGGTTATCGACCGCTTCCCTTTTCCCGTTACGCACCACGACGCGAACCGTAACCAGGTTGCGCTCTACCTGGAGCTTAAAGGCGGGTGCAACGTCGCGCGCGGCGACTTCCTGAGGAGCGGTTTGCACCCCTTTCATCAGGACGGTAATAATAGTGGCGCACGCCATCAGGACGGCCAATGCCAGCCCCGCATGACGCTGCAATTTCCGGGAGTCGCGGGAAAAGGGGTTATTCACAGCATTCCGTCCGAATCGCTTGCATCGTAAAAGGTCAGGAATGAAAGGGCAAAGGTCAAAGCTGAAACCCCGCCCTTTACCCTTTTATCCTTTATCTTTTAAACTTTTGAAACCGTTTGGCAGTGGGTCAGTTTGAAATTCCGTAGGGGCAGGGCTCGTCCCTGCCCTCCAGCCCAGCGACATGGGGCAGGGCACCCACACGGGGTGCCCCTACGCAGAAATTTCAAAATGACCCACTGCCGACGCCCGAACTCATCTCACCCTTTACCCTTTATCTTTTAACCTTTAAACTTGTGGCCGGCGACGAGTAACGAAAAGAGGATCCAACGTGTCCTACCAAGATTTAAGGGAGTTTATAGCGCGCCTGGAGCGCGAAGGCGAGCTGAAGCGCATTGCGGCTCCAGTGGACGTTGATTTGGAAATTACCGAAATCACCGACCGCATTTCGAAGGCCGGCGGGCCGGCGCTGTTATTTGAGAAGCCCCACTCCCAGCACGACGGCGTGAGTTACGCCGTGCCTTTGCTCATCAACGCGCTGGGCAGCAAACGACGGCTGGAGTTGGCGCTCGACGTCGGCTCGTTCGATGAAGTGACGAGGCGCATGGAAGACCTGCTCGACATGAAGCCGCCGGAGGGATTTCTCGACAAGGTTAAGCTGCTGCCCATGCTCTCCGACTTGAGCGCGGTCTTTCCTAAAACCGTGCGGGGCGGGCCGGTGAAGGAAGTCATCGAGCGCGAAAACCTCTCGCTTGCCCGTTTGCCCATTATGAAGTGCTGGCCGCAAGATGGCGGGCGATTCATCACCTTTCCGATGGTGATTACCCGAAATCCGCGCGATGGCCGGCGCAATGTTGGCTGCTATCGCATGCAGGTTTACGACGAGCGAACCACGGCGATGCACTGGCAGGTTCACAAAGGCGGAGCCGAGCATTTCCGCTGGCTCGAGCGCCAGGGGAAGGGCCGCCGCATGGATGTGGCCGTGGCGCTGGGGGCTGACCCGGTCACCATGCTCTCCGGCGTTCTGCCCTTGCCGGAAGGTTTGGATGAGTTTCTGTTTGCCGGCTTCCTTCGCCAGCAGCCCGTCGAGCTGGTGAAATGCGAGACCGTAGACCTGGAAGTTCCTGCCAACGCCGAGATTGTGTTCGAAGGTTACGTCGACCTTGACGACATCCGCACGGAAGGCCCCTTTGGCGACCACACCGGATTTTATTCGCTCGAGGACAAGTTTCCGGCATTCCATATCACCTGTATCACGCGGCGGCGCGAGCCGATCTACGTTTCGACCATCGTGGGTCGTCCGCCCATGGAAGATTACTGGATGGGATACGCCGTTGAGCGCCTCTTCATGCCCCTCATGCGCAAGCAGCTTCCCGAGGTCGTGGACATGCACATGCCCGCCGAGGGTGTGTTCCACAACTTGATGATCGTGGCCATTCGCAAGAGCTACCCCGGCCACGCTCGCAAGGTGATGAACGCCATCTGGGGCTTGCCCGGAGCGATGTTCACCAAATGCCTGGTGGTGGTGGACCATGACGTGAACGTCCACGACCTCGGGGAAGTCGCCTGGAAGGCGCTGAACCACATCGATCCCGAGCGCGACATTCAGTTCACCCTCGGGCCTGTGGATCAGCTCGAGCACGCCTCGCGCCTGCCGAACTTTGGTTCGAAGATGGGAATCGACACCACGCGCAAATGGCCCACCGAAGGCTTCACCCGCCCCTGGCCGGATGAAATCCTCATGGACCCGGAAGTGAAGAAGAAGGTGGAGGCGATGTGGGCGAGTCTGAAGCTGTAGCTTTTGAGGCTGCCAATTTATCGGATGTCCTTTGGGCTTTAAGGTCCGAAGAACGCCTCACCACAGAGCGCACAGAGAAACGAAATACTTCTCCGTGAACCTCAACAGGGATTTGCATTCCCGGGTAGTGGGTCAGTTTGAAATTCCGTAGGGGCAGGGCTCGTCCCTGCCCTTAAAGCCAGGGCACCCGCAAGGGGTGCCTCTACTCCGAGATCTGAAACTGACCCATTACGTAGAATCCGCATCGAGCCCTACTGCTTGAGAATAAACAAAATCGGATAAGTTCCCGTTTCATTGTCGACAAGAATAAATTTGGTATCGGAGATGACGATGCCATCAACAGTGCCAACCATTGCAAAGTTGATGGTCCCGTTGGAATTCACTGCCGCGAGGGCGCCGGAGATAGGCGAATCCTCATCTTGCTGACCCTGGCCTGAATAGTCGGAGTAACCGCTGGCACTACCCAAGCTGTTCAGGGCCACAACCCCCACGCCAATGGTGTTGCCTACCGTCACGTTATTGTTTATCACCAGTAAGTCTCCGAAGTAATACGACCCGGCAATTGAGGAAAAGCTGAAGGGCCCGCCCGTCTGCGGTTCCACGTTGCCGAATCCCATGCTTGAGTCGGTTCCCAGCTCGAAGGCAGTGTTGGTGGAGGTCAAATAGAAGATAGGCGCGCCAGTGCAATTTGCTGCGCTCCCGCTGAGCGTCATGCGGCCATTCGCGCTCACTGCATAGGTACAACTGAAGGATTGGGGAGTTTGCCACGTCCCGCCGGAATCTTGATAGCCTGTTACCGACAGCGAACTGACCCCATCGCCACCCAGCAGGCCGAGGGTCACTTCCCCCTGCGATCCACTGTTCAGCGACGTTTGAGAGAGCACCATGTTGCCGCTGACGGAACTCGCGCTGAAGCCGCCGTTGGGGACGGTCTGCTCGGCCAACTCGCCCCCGAGGTATCTGTTCGCCGCCAGATCCAGCAAATCTGAGGTCGAAACCATATAAACCGTTCCGCTGCCTTCACTGGTTTCGCCATTTTGCAAGCTATAGGTTGCCCGGCCATTGGAATCGAAGGTCGAATACGTTCCTGTATAGCCCGTGTAGGGATTTGAGGGACCGTTCCCGCCGTTCACAGTTCCGTCGACGTTCTCGTCCTGTTCCAGGTCGTTAAGTGTGCCGCTGCCGTTGACATTAAAAGTGCCGGCAACCGCCGCAGGCACGGATTCATACCCGCTCAGTGCGAACGCATAGCTGCTGCCGGTGGGCAGGCCGCCGCTGAAGTCAGCTGCGGTCTGTTGCTTCAGCACGCCGGTGGCGGAGAAATAGGTGCTCGATCCGGGCGCATCCCACTCCACCAGGCGGCCCGCCGTGGCAACGCTCGAAGCAAAGGTGCCGAGCGACATGCGGACGTTGTACGTGCCGAAACTTGTCACCAGAGTGGCGCAACCGAGGTTGTCCGAACCCACCGAGTACGAGCTGCTGGCAGTGGTAATGGCGTAATTCCCCGACCCCAGAATGCCGTTGGTGTCAATTTCGCCGGCGGTGATGTGTCCGCTGCCGTCGGCGGTGAAGGATCCGATTACCCCCTGGTAGCCCAGGGAGTTAAACCCGGTCAGGCTGAAAGCGTACTGGCCGCTGAGGATGGCCTCATTCCCCGAATCCTGGCACACCTGCGCCTCCGGCGTGGTAACGGTAAGGCTCAGGGACTGTGCGTAGGTCATGTGCGTGGGTAAAGTAGAATCCGTCACCTTCACTGAAAAGATGGTCGTTCCATTGGTCGTTGGAGTGCCACTGATCACACCCGAGGCGGGATTGAGCGTTGCCCAAGTGGGCAGAGAGCCGGAGGCAATACTGTAGGTATACGGCGGAGTGCCACCCGTTGCCGCAACTAACTGCTCGTACAAATTTCCAACCGTCCCGTAGGGAAGCGACGTGGTGACGATGGACAGCGGCGCCGGGTTGATCAGGACCGTGAAGGCCTGAGAGGTGCTCTGCGCCGGCGTCGAGGAATCCGTCACCTTGAGCGTAAAGGTGTAGCTGCCCTCCGACACGGGGGTTCCGGCAACGATATCCATCCCGTTGTACGAGGCTTCGCCGAACACGCCGAGTGGAAGCGAACCGCTGGAGATGCTCCAGTGGAAGGGCGCGGTACCGCCGGCGGTTTGCACGTTCTGGAAATACGGGACGTCCAACTCACCATCCGGCAGCGACGTGGTCGTGATGGTCAACGTCGACGCAGCCGCGGGCGCGGTGATCGTGACCGTAATGGATGCCGATTGGGACACATCCGCGTTGCTCGTGGCGGTGATCGTAAAGGTCCCAGGCTGGGACAGGCGGTTGGGCGGGGTGTATGTGAACGAGGAGTAACTCCCGGTAATTGTCCCGTAATCCGTGGCGATGCCGATGGGAGCGGTGATGCCGTTGATGGTCCAAGTGACGCCGGTGTTGTTGGTGCCGGTTACCGCGAGCGTCAGCCCCAACGTCGAACCTGCCTGCACAGTTTGCGGGCTGGACGGGGACGTAATGGCGACGGCTACATTATCGGCCACGGAAGGTCCATAGAGATCGATCGTCGGGAAGCAGGTCGGCGAGCCGGAGCAATTCGTGTTATCGCTGAACAGGAAATGGGTAGGATCCACGGCCAAGCCGCCCACCTCCGTATCCTGGTCCTGCGCAAGTGTTCCATTGGTGTTGATATAGACCCCGGAGATCGAACCTGCAACGTCGGTGTCTTGATAGGAGGTGGCCGTATCGTCGCCGATTGATTCGCCGGTAAAGGAATTTCCCGAACCGGCAACGAGAGTGACGAACATGTCCCCAGTTTGTGCACTTTGACTGACTACCTCCGACGTGGCGCCCACAAAGGCCCCGGCGATTGAGGCGGGGGTGAATCCGCCGCCCGGAACGGTTTGGGGCAAAAGGTATCCGGCCGAGCTTCCGGCGTCACTGTTCACCACCACCGCGGTGTTGGGAGCATACAGGTAGAACATTCCGCCACACCCTGAAGAAGCTCCTCCATTTCCATTCCCCTCGAAGGTATAGGTGCAGCTTCCCGTGGTGCCATTGTTCACCAAGGTGCCGCCGGCATTTTTATAATCGGCGTTAATGCTCAGCGTTCCCGAGCCATTGGAGTTGACCAGGGCAAATTCTATCGTCCCGCTGGTGGGATTGCTCGTGCCATTGACATAGTAAACGCCAGTGCCACTTAATGAGCCCTGGCCGTAAGTGCCTGGGCTCTGCTGCTGGAAGGTTTGACCGGCAAGGACTGCCGCGTCCGAGCTGTTGATGCTGTTGGTGATCTCGACCGTTCCTGTAGCGGCCGTGGAGGTCAGATAACCGGTCAGGTCTGTGGTGCCAACGGACTCCGTAAAGCGGCCGTACTGATCGACCCCGGTGTAGGAGCCGGTGAGGCCGGTAACGGGACTGCCTGGAGCCACACCTTCGTCGTTGCAATACTGCTCGCCGGCCGCAATCGTCCCTGCGCCGCCTGTGGTTGGGGTGTCGGTCTTCACGCCGGCGCAAGCGATCCTGCCGCCATTGCCTGTGGTATCCCAACCGGTCGTCAGGTGGACGTAGTTTCCGCTCAGGGTGCTGAAACTTGTTGCCGTGGCCGTGGTGGAGGTCGTCTGCTGGAAAAGTTGGCCGGAAGCAATAAAAGCATTGCCGTTGGGGGTATCAAATTCAATCATTCGGCCCCGCGCGGCCGTGGCGGGAGCGCCCGAAATCGAACTCAGAACAAAACGCCAGGTGAAACTTCCTCCGCCCGTAGCCTTGAACGTGATGTACCCGCGGTTGTCCTGCCCCACGCTGTAGGTGCCCCCGGTGGTAAGAGTCTCGGGGCCAGTGGTGGAGGAGCCGAGTACGCCGTTGCGGTCAAACTCTCCACTGACGATGTTACCGGCGCCATCGGCCACAAACGCCCCAACGCGGGCGAAGAACCCCGTATTATGGAATCCGATTTCGCTGAAGGCGTATTGTCCCTGCAGGATGGATTCATTCCCGGATTCGCAAACCGTGGATTCGGCGAGGTCAACGTTCAGGCTCATCGTCGCCGTGAACTGATTGCCCTGCGAATCCGTCACATTCACGTTGAAGGTATAGGAGCCTACACAGGTGTTCACCGGATTGCCCACCAGCCAGCCATTGCCGGAAACCCCAAGGCATCCCGGGAACGTCTGGCCGGTTCCGAGCGA
>JASHTO010000595.1 GCA_030040515.1 Terriglobia bacterium | reverse complement strand
TCAGTTTCAGATCTCGGAGTAGGGGCACCCCTCGCCCTGCGGCCCATAGCCTTCGGGCGACGGGTCGCGGGTGCCCTGGATTTAAGGGCAGGGACGAGCCCTGCCCCTACGGAATTTCAAACTGACCCACTACCAGCCCGTGAAGGCACACGCTTGCGCATTCCCGCCAGGGCTTGGTAGATTACTGGCTCAAACTTAAGTGTTGCCGTTCATCTCGGGCGGAGGAATCGAGAACCAATCTGGCTGAAGATCATCTTCGCAAACTGATCGAACTCACTGCATACCTGCGAAGCCCGCAAGGTTGTCCATGGGACCGCGCGCAGGATTACGACACCCTCAAAGCGCTGTTGCTGGAGGAGGCCTATGAGGTTGTTGATGCCGCAAATGCGCGGGACATTGGCGGCCTGGCGGAAGAACTCGGCGATTTACTCTTCCTGGTTATGTTCTACTCGCGCCTTGCCGAAGAGCTGGGGAGCTTCACGATCCATGACGTCGCAAACCGGGTGCACGACAAGCTCGTTCGGCGGCACCCGCATGTTTTTGGCGAAACGCGCGCCCGGAATCCCGAGGAAGCCCTTCAGAGCTGGCTCTCCATGAAGGAGAAGGAGCATGGCGCAAACGGCAAGGCGGCCGGGGAATCCGCCTTGGACGGCATACTCCCGTCTTTGCCCTCCACTCTTGTTGCGCAGGAGATGGGGACTCGTGCCGCGCAGGCGGGCTTCGACTGGGCCAAGGTGGACGACCTGCTCGATAAAATCGATGAGGAAGTTGAGGAACTGCGGCAGGAATTGGCCACGCATTCTGCCTTGACTTCAGAAGACTCCCGTTCGAAGGCCCGGGTGGAAGATGAAGTGGGGGACCTGCTCTTCGCGGTGGCCAATATTGCGCGCTTTCTCCACTCTGACGCCGAGAGTTGTTTGCGCCGCGCAAATGTGAAATTCCAGCGACGCTTCCGGGCGATGGAACGAAGCATTCTGGAACGCGGCAAGCAGATGAAGGACGCAACTTTGGAGGAGCTGGACGCGGTTTGGAACGAAGTGAAAGCCGCCGAGACGCATGAAAATTGAGCGCATTGAACTTCGACTAATTCAAATGCCCCTCTTGAGCCCGTTTGAAACGAGCTTCGGGCGAACCACGCTGCGCCGAATCGTCCTGGTGCGGGTCGATGTGGAAGGACGGACCGGTTGGGGTGAAGTGACCGCCGGCGAATCGCCGTTCTACAGCTACGAAACGCCGGAAACAGCGTGGCACATTCTGCGCGATTTCCTGATTCCCTGGACTCTCAAAAAAAGCTGGAATGACCCAAGCGACCTTGCTCCCGCATTTCGCCCCATTCGCGGCCATTACATGGCGAAAGCGGCGCTCGAAAATGCCCTTTGGGATATTGCCGCGCAAGAAAAGAACCTGCCTCTGGCGAAGCTGGTGGGCGGAACGGTCGAGGAGATCCCCTGCGGTGTTTCCATTGGAATCAAACCCTCGATTCCGGAATTGCTGGAGACCGTCGCACGCGAAGTGGCGGCGGGTTATCAGCGGATCAAAGTGAAGGTCAAGCCGGGGTGGGACGTCAACGTGCTTGACGCAATCCGCGCGCGCTTTCCGCGGATCCTGCTGATGGCGGACGCCAACAGCGCGTACTCGCTCGCGGACATCACGCACTTAAAGGAATTCGACCGCTTCAATCTGATGATGGTGGAGCAACCACTCGGATGGGATGATCTGCTGGATCACGCCAGGCTTCAGAAGCAAATCACTACGCCCGTGTGCCTGGACGAATCGATTCACACGGCGGACGACGCGCGCAAGGCGATCGAGATGGGCGCGTGCAAGATCATCAACATCAAACTGGGCCGCGTAGGTGGATTCACCGGGGCACGCGCCGTCCATGAGGTGTGCCGCGCCCGCCATGTGCCGGTCTGGTGCGGAGGTATGCTGGAATCCGGAATTGGCCGCGCCCATAACATCGCCATGTCCGCGCTGCCGGGATTCACACTGCCGGGGGACGTTTCGGCGAGCAAACGCTACTGGAGCGAAGACATCATCGAACCGGAAGTTACGGTGAGCGCACACGGAACGATCCGCGTCCCCCTGGCCGCGGGCTTGGGTTATTCCCCGAAGTTGGCCCAAATCGACAAGTTGACGGTGCGGAAGGAGTCGTTTGAGTAACGCTTCTCCGATTCCACCTGCAAATGCTCCGGCGCAGGCCCACCACGCCCGCATGCACCTGCTGATGCTGCTCGTCGTGGTGTGCTGGTCCAGCAACATCATTGCTGGAAAAAAAGCCTTGACGGGATTCGCCGCCTTGTCGGTTGCGCAATTGCGCGTGCTGGGCGCTGCCGTCATTTTCCTGCTGGGGTCTCTGGCAACAGGCCGGCTGCGAAGGCTCCGGTTGTCAACCCGTGAATGGCTTTTGCTCGCCGCGGCCGCGGCGAATGGTATTGCGCTGAATCAAGTTACCTTCATCGGAGGCATGGCGCTCAGCACCGTCACTCACACTGCCCTGATTGTGGCCTTGGGGCCGGTGATGGTTCTGGCGATTGCCGTAACGATGCGCCTCGAAGCGCTGACCACGTGGAAAGTCGCCGGCATGGTGATGGCGTTCGCGGGGGTGGGGATTCTAACCGCTGATAAGGCCGCGCGGGGGAGCGGTGGACACCTGCTGGGCGATTTCCTTCAGCTCATCAGCACGCTGGTTTTCGCGATTTACATCGTCCTTTTGAAGGAAGTGGCGGACAAATTTGATACTCTCACTCTAAACACCATCATCTTTGTTCTGGGCGCCCTGATGATGATCCCATTCTGCGCCCGAGCCGTTGTATTCACGAACTGGACCGCCCTCAGCTTGGAAGCATGGTGGGGTTTGGTGTTCCTTATCGTATTCGGTTCAGTGATTCCCTATTTGCTCTTTGCGTATGTCCTGACGGGCCTGGCGGCCTCGCGTGCCGCGGCGTTCAATTACTTGCAACCGCTCATCGCCAGCGGTTTGGGTGTCTGGATTCTTTCCGAACGGATCACCTCCAAGGTGCTCGTCGGTGGAAGTCTGATTCTGGCCGGAGTCTATCTGACCGAACGCGAACGGGCCGAGGATAAAGACCGTGCGGCTGTCCCTCGCGCCGTATGAACAGCTCCTGACGCCGCTCGATCGAACCCCTGAATGACCTGCGAGTGAAATGAGCAAACGAATCGCGCTGATTCCCGGTGATGGAATTGGGCCGGAGGTGATCCGGGTGGCGGAACAGGTTCTGGCCACCTTGGGCGCGTCTCGCCGCTTGCCGCTCGATTGCAAAACTTTCGATTGGGGCGCCGAGAAGTATTTGCGCGAGGGCGTGACTCTTCCTGCGGGGGCCATCGAAATGCTGCGGCGGGATTTTGATGCCATCTTGATTGGCGCGCTGGGTGATCCGCGCGTGCCTTCGAACCAGCACGCCGTGGATATTCTGCTGGGCATTCGCTTCGGGCTCGACCTTTACGTTAATCAGCGCCCGGTCAAGCTGCTCGATGCGCGGCTGTGCCCGCTGAAATCGGTGACGGAGAAGGACGTCAACTTTGTCGTGTTCCGCGAAAACACCGAGGGCGCCTACGCGGGAGTTGGCGGAAATTTCAAACGCGACACGCCGGACGAAGTTGCTGTTCAAGAGGACGTCAACACGCGCCAAGGTGTGGAACGCATTCTGGTTTATGCCTTTGAATACGCAGCGCGGAGAGGCCTGAAAAAAGTCTGCATGAGCGATAAATCCAATGCCCTGCTGTACGGTCATGGGCTGTGGCAGCGTACTTTTGCTGACGTCCGCAGGCGTTTCCCGCAGATCGATGCGCAGCACCTTTACGTTGATACGCTGGCCATGGAAATTATCCGCAACCCTTCGCAGTTTGAGGTCATCGTAACCTGCAATCTGTTCGGCGACATTCTGAGCGACCTTGCGGCGGCATTATTGGGCGGGCTTGGAGCGGCACCTTCCGCCAACTTGTGCCCGGGAGGCATCTCGATGTTTGAGCCCGTCCACGGATCAGCGCCGGGAATTGCCGGCAGGAACCTGGCCAATCCTATGGCTGCAATGCTTACGGTTGGGATGATGTTGGATCATCTTGGCTATCCGGAAGAAGCATCACAAATTGAAACAGCAGTCGCGGAGGCAATTCATCAGGGGATCACGACTCCCGATTTCGGCGGCCGACTCGGAACACGAGAAGTGGGGAATTGGATTTGTGAGAGGCTCTAACGCGTCGTAAGGCGAAAAGCAGCATTCGGGGGGCATCAATAGGCCGTTTCGATAACTGCACCCCGGCGTTGCGGCCTCAAAATAAGTGCCAGCAGCGCGCCCGAAGCAAAGCCTCCGATGTGAGCCCACCAGGCAACGCCGCCAGACGCCGCGGTTTGAATCGAGAGCATTTGAAAGCCCGCGACAAATTGAATCAGGAACCAATATCCGAGGAGCAGGATGGCGGGAACTTGGACGGTCCAGAAGAAAATGAAAAGTGGGATCAGCGTGGTGATGCGCGCTCCGGGGTAGCAGACAAAATAAGCGCCCAGGACGCCGGCAATGGCTCCGCTGGCCCCGATTGTTGGAACTCGCGATTGCGGACTCACGATGATTTGCGTCGCGGCAGCGGCCAAGCCGGAGATCAGGTAAAGCATGAGGTAGGGGAAGTGCCCGAAGCGGTCTTCAATACTGCGTCCAAACACAAAAAGGAAGAGCATGTTGCCGAGCAGGTGCAGCCACCCGCCGTGCAAGAACATGGAAAGGATGAGCGGAAGTGCGGTCTTGCTGGCGGGAAGGGAAGCCAGGGAGGCGGGCGAATAACGCGCCGGAACCAAACCGTATTCAAAAATGAATCGGTTCAGGTGCTGGCGGAGAGAAAGTTCCAGAAAAAACGCCCAGCAGTTGATCACCATCAAGAGCAGGGTAAATGCCCAGAAGGTGCGACGGCGGATGTGGTCGGTGAGAGGGATCGGGACCATACCAAAGCATTTTACCTTGGGGAGTCTGCGACTGCCCACCGTAAAAGCATGCTCGCCATCTCGCCATGAGCAAACATACAATTCCGGTGGGCAATTTCAATAAGATCCAAACTCCAGAGATCCTTCGCCACCCTTTCCGCGATGGCGCCGTCGCAGTTAATTGAATTCAAGCACCTCGCTCGATCCCTTGAAGCGGATTTCACGGATATTGCGTGTGCTATCCGGGGACTCGTCGTACATGACCTCGTCGGAAGGGTATTTGTACCCGCGATCCACGAGTTTTCCCTCAGCGGTCCCGGTGACTTTCCCGCCTTTCAGAAATGTAACCGTGGCCTCGGGGCTGTGGGTTTGCCAGTGGACGTTGTAACTTCCGGTGGTGAGATGCGTTCCGGCTACCATCGCATTGGAATGCAGAACCATGCTCGTCAGTTCTTTTGATTTCGCCTGCGCGCCTACCGCCGCCGCAAGAGCCAGCACAACGGTCATCGATTGCAATATCCTTCTCAATCTCATATCCATCCTCCAATTATTCAATGTTGGCCTGAGGAAATGATCCTGGCGATTTTCGCTGCGGAATCGGATGGAGCGCCGGCGGGTTTGAGTGAACTTTCACTAGGCATTGCGTTCTTAGGCGCTCCTAAAATCAGGCGGGGTTAAATGAAAAGACGGGAAGTCGAAGGGCTTCACGTGTTTTCTCCGGGACCGTCGTTGCTCAGGCCGCCAAACCGTCGGCAGCGGCAGTCCATTTAACCCCGTTCTTTTTACTACCAATACTGAAGACGGTTGAAAATACAAATCGTTAACAATTTTCGCACCGTCCGCGCTTCTTGCCGTGCTCCGCGTTCATACTACGCAAATCGAATGCCAATTCGAGAAACCGCTAAGCCCCTGTCAAATGAATGCTAACCCGTTCGCTGTGGAAATCCCCGGACTTGCCACTGTTCGCTTTTGGGAATGAAATGTGCGAAACCGGACAGGTTCCGCTCCGCATCTGCGCGGGGCCTGGAGAAATCCGTCATGGAAACAATCCGTCATGGAAGTGGAGGAGGCAAGCATGAGTATCAAATGGGCGCCACCGCAGGGCCATCGATCCTTTAAGGCCCTGCGGCTCCATCGGTACGGGTTGCTAATTGAATTCGATTACTTCGCTGGATCCTTTGAAGCGAATTTCCCGAATGGTGCGTCCGCCATTGGCGGTTTCATCATACAGGATACTGTCGGCTGTGAATTTGGTCCCACGATCCACAAGCTTCCCCGCGACGGTTGCCACGACCTTGTTTCCCCGCATGAAGGATACGGTTACTTCTGGGCTGTGCGTTTGCCATTTCACATTGTATTTGCCGCTCGCAAGCTGTGCTCCGGACACGGTGACGTTGAAATTCAGCAGCACGCTCTTGACATCCCTGGCTGTGGACGCAGCGCTGGCCGCCACGAAGCAGGCAATCGCCAAGACCGTCACACTCAAAGACTTGGTCAGTTTCATATCCATCCTCCTCAGGATGATCTGGTTGGCCCGCAGATTGATTCTGGCGATTTTGATTTCGGAATCGGGTGGGGCGCTCAGAGGTTCACCCAAAGGTTTTGCTTGCAATTGCCCCCGAAGCGCCCCTAAAATCAGGTGGGGTTAAATGAAAAACGGGAAGTTGAAGAACTTCACGTGTTTCCTCCGGGATCGTCGTTGCTCAGGCCGCCAAACCGTCAGCAACGGCAGTCCATTTAACCCCAATCTTATTCTTCAGATGCCCTGGCACTTAAGAAGTTGCAGTGCTCCGGTCTCTTCCCCTCTTATCTCCCTCATTAGACGCAGCAGGGAGAACTTTAGTTAGCAAGCGTTCTCCGAATTCTTTCCGGTTGCTCGTTCTTTCCTCTTCCTGATGCTTATACGCGCGAAACTTTCAAAAAGTTCCATCGCGGATTACAAGAATGCGGAAATATTGTCTCCGAGCTGTAATGTAGTGTCCTGAGTTCCTGGCTTGAGCCCGGCACATGCCGCCCTAAAGGGCGGCTCGACATCAAACCAGGACACTAACCTCTCGCGTTGACCCCTCAAATCGCCAGCGATATACTGCCCAGGAGGGCTTTCGGGGGCAGGGCTGACCGTATCCGCACGTGGTTGGTATTTTTTCTCCCCGCACCTGTGCATTTGTCCCAGGCAACGGTATGAAAACCAACGGGCTTTCAAAAGAGCTTGCCGGAATTGTGGGCGAGGAGGGTGTGCTATGGCGCCGTGAAGACCTGATGCTTTACGAGTACGACGCGCTTTCCTCCATGCGTCAACCCGACGTAGTGGTCTTTCCGCGCAGCACTGAGCATGTGGTTAAGATTGCGAAGGCCGCGCTGCGGCACAATTTGCCGCTGGTGGCGCGTGGGGCGGGCACCGGTCTGAGCGGCGGATCGGTGGCCACGGAGGGCGGTGTCCTGCTGGTGTTCTCGCGCATGAAGCAAATTCTGGAAATTGATTTGGAAAATCAACGCGCCCGGGTGCAACCGGGGGTCGTGAATCTGGACCTCTCCATGGCCGTTGCCGATGACGGCTACTATTACGCGCCCGACCCCTCCAGCCAGAAGGCCTGCACGATCGGCGGCAACGTGGCGGAGAATTCCGGCGGCCCGCACACTTTGGCCTACGGCGTCACCACCAATCACGTTCTGGCCCTGGAAATTGTGCTTCCTGACGGCGAAGTTATTCACACCGGCGCCCGCCACTGGGACCGTCCCGGCTACGATTTAACCGGAATGTTTGTCGGGTCGGAAGGGACTCTCGGTATCGTCACGGAAATTACCGTGCGATTATCGCGCAAGCCGGAGGCGGTCAAAACGCTTCTCGCTATCTACACTGAGACTGCGGACGCGACCCGAACTGTGGCGGCGATTACCGCTCGGGGAATCACTCCCGCGGCCTTGGAAATGATGGACGGGTTTTGCCTGCGCGCCGTGGAAGAGGCCACGCACGCGGGTTATCCCCTGGATTGCGCCGCCGTTTTGCTGATTGAGGTCGAGGGACTGAAGGAGTCGGTGGAAGAGCACGCTGATGAAATTGAAGCCGTCTGCCGCGAGAATCACGCTCGCGAGGTGCGCCGGGCGAAATCCGCGGAGGAACGCGACCTGCTTTGGAAGGGAAGGAAGACCGCTTTCGGTGCGCTTGGGCGCATTACCCCCAACTACTATGTGCAGGACGGAGTTATTCCGCGCACGCGTCTGCCCGAGATGTTGAACTACATCAGCGCTCTCGAAAAGAAATACGAATTACACATCGGAAACATATTCCACGCGGGTGACGGCAACCTGCACCCCCTCATCCTTTATGACGAACGCAACCGGGAACAAACCGCCCGCGTGATCATGGCCGCGAAGGACATCATCATCCGCTGTGTGGAAATGGGCGGGTCGATTACCGGCGAGCACGGCGTGGGCCTGGAAAAAAGCGACTTGATGCCGCTCATTTTTTCCGAAAACGACCTGGACCTGATGCGCCGCATCAAGAACCTCTTCAACCCGCATGGGCGCCTGAATCCCGGAAAACTTCTTCCCACGGGCAAGATGTGCGGCGAACTGCGTGGCGGATTGTTGGGCGGAGGTCCGGCGTGACGGGCGCGCTTGATTCAGAACTCGCGGCAGTGGCAGGCGCGCCGGAGGTGGTCGCGGAGCGGGCGGCCTGCGCGGCATTTGCAGTGGATGGCATCATTCCGGGCAGCGTCGCCACGCCTTCCACGGCGGAACAGGTTGCTGCGCTCCTCGCCTGTGCCAACGAGCATAGTCTCGCGTTCATTCCTTTCGGCAGCGGGACCAAGCTATCAACCGGGAATCTGCCACGACGCTTTGACTCGGCGCTTTCCCTCAGCAAACTGAATCGCCTCATCCATTACGAGCCGGCGGACCTTACCATCACTGTCGAACCAGGAATGAAATTCGGGGAGTTTCAGGAACTTGTCGGACGCAACGGACTGTGGCTGCCGCTCGATCCGCGCGGCGGGGCCAAATCGACCATCGGGGGAATCATTGCGGCCAATGCGGCGGGCCCCTTGCGGCAGGGCTACGGCGGTCCGCGCGACATGGTGTTGGGACTGAAAGTCGCCACCACCGATGGAAAAATCGCCAAGACGGGAGGAAGAGTTGTGAAAAACGTCGCCGGCTATGATTTGGGAAAGCTGCTCACCGGCTCTTTCGGCACGCTGGGTGTGATCGTTGAAGCCAGCCTGAAGCTCTTCACCAAACCACCGGCACGCGCCACTTTTAAATTGCCGGCCGCCACGCTGGCGGTGGCACGCGATTTGCGCGGAAGATTGAGGATATCGCCGCTCGCTGCGATGCGGCTGCTGCTGGTTGATTCCCGGGCGAGCGCGCTGCTGCGAGGCTCGCCACCTGAAACGACTGAGGACGAATTTGAGTTGTGGATGGAGATGAGCGGTTCCAACCGCGTGATTCAACGCTGCGAAGACGAATTGCGGAAGCTCGTTTCGGCCGCGGGGGCGCACGTGGAGCAAGTCGAAAAAGCTGCGGAACCCTGGGAGCATGTTTCGGACCTGGCTGGTTGGCTTCGAGCGAAATATCCGGAGGTAACAATTCTCAAGGCCGCGCTGCCACCGGCAGCGAGCGAGGAATTCCTGAATCGCGCCGGGCTAGAATCCAAGGCCACGCAAATCACGCTCGCCGGTTTTGCCCAAGTGGGGGTCGGAATTGTTCACGCATCCTTATTGCAGGAGACGCTTAGCCCCGGCGCTGCCGGCTTGGTAGCACGGATGCGCGAAGTGGCAGCGGGTCTGGGCGGCACATTGATCGTGGAGAATTGCCCGGTTGCTCTTAAGCGCCAAATTGACGTTTGGGGCGCGTGTGGCGACGATCTTGAGGCCATGCGCAGGCTGAAATCCGCCTGGGATCCACACGAAATTTTATCGCCGGGAAGGTTCGTGGCCGGCATCTAGCGGAGTTATCAAATCTTGACAGACGAATCTGGCACCATTTCAAAGCAGGTCAGCGCGGAGTCAAAAATCTCCGGCTACGGTCCCGGCGAAGCCCCGCGTTGGGCGGATTACTCGCGCTGCGTGCATTGCGGCCTCTGCCTGAACGCCTGCCCGACCTATCGCGAGCTGGGGTTGGAAATAGATTCGCCGCGCGGGCGAATTTACCAGATGATTCAGGTGGAGAAAGGGCGCTTGCCGCTGGGTGAGAGTTTTGTACAGCACATTGACCTCTGCCTTGATTGCCGTGCGTGTGAGACGGCATGTCCCTCCGGTGTCGAATACGGCAAACTGGTTGAGGCTGCGCGCGCGCAGATCGAAAAGCACTATCACCGTTCGCCGCTCGCCACGCTGTTGCGCAAGCTTTTCTACTACGAAATTCTCCCGCACCCTCGACGTTTGCAGGTGCTGGGTAAACTCTTGCGTCTGTATCAGCGCTCCGGCCTGGAAACGGTTTTTCGGGCGACGCATCTCCTGAGTTTATTTCCCGGGCGGCTTGACCGCGTGGCGGAGCTCGCCCCCCGTATGGAGGCTCCGTTCTTCTATGATCGCCTGGGGACGACGGTGCCGGCTGAAGGGCCTCGCCGCTTCCGGGTTGCGCTGTTTGCCGGGTGCATCGCCAATCTCTCCTTCGCGCGGCTGAATGACGCCACGGTGCGCGTTCTTGCCAAAAACGGCTGTGAGGTGGTGATCGTTCCTGAGCAGGTCTGTTGCGGCGCCTTGCACGTCCACGCGGGCATTCGCGATGTCGCGCGAAATTTGGCCCGTCAGAATATCCAGGCCTTCATAAAGCCTGATTTCGACGCCGTCATTTCCAACGCTGCCGGATGCGGCTCGGTGCTCAAGGAATACCCCCTGCTTTTCGAGGAGGAAGGAAAGGACTTTCGCAACCTGGCCCGCGAATTTTCCGCGAAAGTGCGCGACGTGACGGAATTCCTGGCGGCAATTGATTTGAACCGGAAGTTTGGAACGATGAATTTTCGCGCAACTTACCAGGATCCCTGCCATCTGGGGCACGCGCAACGCATTCGGACGGCTCCGCGCAAATTGCTCGCCGCTGTCCCCGGATTGGAGTTGATTGAACTGAAGGAAGCGGAGGTCTGCTGCGGAAGCGCGGGAGTCTATAATGTGGTTCACAATGAGATGTCGCACCGCCTGCTGGAAGGCAAGATGCGGCGCATCGACGAAACGCGGGCAGAC
>JASHTO010000594.1 GCA_030040515.1 Terriglobia bacterium | reverse complement strand
GAAATTAGTCTGTTCGCCCGGCAATGCCTCGGGAGACGCAGGATTCCCACCTTGGCTATCCTACGACGCGAAGCCCGCGCCTGGAACCGCAAGGTCAATCGCATGCGGGTGAAGATTGACTGGCAATTCACGCGCCGGAAAGCGCGAGCAAAGTTTGGCTACCAACGGAATCTTTTTATGCGGTCAAAGAACTAGTTGCTTTGGGAGGATCCCCTTGAGATAACGGCCGCAACGATACGCCTGTCCGTACTGTAAATGGGACTTTGCTAGGCGAAGAAAGAGGTGCTATCCAGGGTGCGGCACGCTACTCCTGATCGTGTCCGACATGCTCTCCGATGCCGAGCTTACGGAGCTCCGCAGTTTCTGGATTTGGGAGCCGCTGAAGGGAAGATGGGACTTCATCCGAGATTGGGAGGAACACAAGGTCGGGGTGATGAGAAAGTTCGAGGAGTACGTTTTCGGGCGCGGGGTCGGCTCAGGGCAAGGAGTGAACAACCGTTTGCCCCTATCCCCCTGGCTTCAGTGAAGGTGGACCACCGCAGGAGATGCATTCGGTATGCCCACAGTCGTCAACAGACAGACTCTACGCATGAGAGTGATGAGAGTAGCAGGCCTAACGGTACGGCTTTCCAGGGCTGCCGGACTGACCGTTTTTCCGTGTGCCCTGTACGTGCCAAAATCGGGCGTATCGGGCGTTTTTGGCGTTTTGGCTGCCACGTAGAATCAGTAAGTTACGTGTTATCAATAGGCTGAAGGGGTTCAACTCCCCCCTCCAGCACCAAAGACGGCTTGCCCTTGTCCTATCCTTCAAGTCCTCAAACCTAAAAGGGCAATACTCGCCGCATGAATGGTGGCTGATACGTCGCCTTCGCTGTGGGTGGTGGAGACAAACGCCGCTTCAAATTGCGCGGGAGGAAAGTAGACGCCCGCATCGAGCAGTGACCGGAAAAAATGTCCGTAGGCGGAAGTGTCGGACTTTTTTGCGCTCACGTAATCTGTAACCGGCTGCCCGGTGAAAAAAGCGGTGAACATCGAGGCGACGCGGTTCACCGTGAGCGCCACGCCCGCGCGCGCTGCTTCCACCACCAGCCCATCGGTCAAGCGAGCGGTGAGAGCATCGAGGCGTTCATAAAGCCCGGGCCGGCGCAGGATTTCGAGCGTCTTCAGCCCCGCCGCCACGGCCAGGGGATTGCCGGAAAGCGTGCCCGCCTGATATACGGGACCGGCCGGAGCGACCAAGTCCATTAGTTTTTCCTTCCCACCGTACGCTCCCACGGGCAAACCACCGCCGATGATCTTGCCCAGGGTGGTCATATCCGGATCGATTTTGTAAAGCTGCTGCGCGCCGCCATAAGCCACGCGAAAACCGGTCATGACCTCATCAAAAATCAGGATGGTTCCATGGTCGTGCGTCAGGGTGCGCAGCTTTTCCAAAAAACCTTTGCGCGGGGGAACGCATCCCATGTTGCCCGCCACCGGCTCGATGATGACCGCGGCAAATTCGTGCCGATGCGCGCGAAAGGCCTGATCGAGCGCGGCGATATCGTTGTAGGGAACCGTCACGGTGAGCTCGGCGAGCGCGCGTGGAACTCCGGGACTATCCGGCAGGCCCAGCGTCGCCACGCCGGAACCCGCCTTCACCAGCAAACTGTCGCCGTGACCGTGGTAGCCGCCCTCGAATTTCAGAATCTTGTCCCGCCCGGTGGCCGCCCGCGCCACACGCAATGCGGAAAGCGTGGCCTCCGTGCCGGAATTTACGAGGCGCACGCGCTCGATGGAGGGATAAGCCTCAATGATGCGCTCCGCCAGCTCCACTTCTCGCGGCGTGCACGCCCCGAAACTTGTTCCGCCTTCCGCAGCTCGCGCCAGCGCTTCCACCACCTCTGGATGGGCGTGACCCAGGATCAGCGGGCCCCAGGAGAGCACGTAGTCGATATAGCTCTTGCCCTCGACGTCCGTAACGGTCGAGCCCTTGCCGCCGGCCACGAAAATCGGATCGCCCCCCACCGCGCGGAAAGCGCGCACGGGGGAATTTACTCCTCCGGGCATTAAGCGCCTGGCTTTTGCGAACAGCTCCTGAGATTTGGTGGGCATGAATTGGATCCTAGGTGTTCAAATGAGGAAGGCGGGATCTGCTGCTCCCGCACTCCAAGAGGGAGGAAAGCCCTCACTCCCCGGCTTGCGATCCCCCCTCGCCCGTTGGAGTCGGAGAACATGGAGACTGAACCGTTTCGCGCAGTCTGCTCGCCCCTGTTTCCACCAGCGTGCGGGCCAATCCCGAGTACAATCGCGCCGCCAGCCCCGGAAAGGATTTTGAGCCCTCGATGAGGTCCTGAATGATTTCGAGAAATTTCCGGCTGCGCGCTCCGAACTCTATCATGCGCGTGGTCACGCCGCTACCCAGAAACTCGCCATGATAAAACGTCCTGGCCAGGCGGGCCCCCAAAGCTAATGCTCTCCCGAATTCATTTCGGACCTTCTCTGGATAGGCATGCGGACAGCCTTCGAGCAAAGCCTCGGCCAGCAGGTGGCCGGACCGCAGGGCGTAGCAGATTCCCTCACCCGTCACTGGATCCACGAGGCCGGCGGCGTCGCCCGCGAGCGCCCATCTCTCGCCCGCCAGGCGCAAATTTCCCCAGCTCTCGACACTCAGTGAGGGAAGCAAGTGGCTGAAGATCCTCCGCCGATCGGGCAAGTAGCCGTAGTTACGCATGAAATCTCCCAGGCGGTTACGCAACGCGGGCATGGAATCCTCGCCAATTTTCCCGCAGATGCCCACCGAAACGTGGTCAGTGCGTGGAAACGCCCAGGCATAGCCCTCAAAATCCTCGAAGAATTGCACGCGCAACACTTCGCTGGAAGGCGGCAGATAGTAACCGTAGGTCAGCATGAAATCGTGTGGGGAAAGGTCCGGGGCCAGCGTTTGCCGCAACCGGGTGCGCGCACCGGCCGCCAACACCACAAAGTCCGCGTGATAGGTTTTCTCACGGCCGGTGATTTCCCAGCCCGCGTTCGTTCGTTGCAGGCGCAGGATTCTTTCCGCCACAACTTCCGCCCCGGCCTCTTCCGCCCGCCGCAGGAGCAATTGATTCAGCGTGGCGCGCGAATAAACCGCCAGGGGCACGCGCAGGCGAAAAGGCATCGTGGCGCCCGAGGGAGCGATGAATTCCGCACTGCGCAGCAGATTCCCGCCGCTCGCCGCCTGCTCCAGGAAAGGATACCGGCGCAGCGCCTTGTAGCTCAGGCCGCCGCCACAGGGCTTTTCCCAGCCTATTTTCTCTTCGAAAACCTGCACGCGGTGAGCGCTGCCGCCCGGGTTGCGCAATCCCCAGCCCTCCGCCAACCTCTCAGCGGTCATGGCGCCCGCCGGCCCGCCCCCGATGATCGCGATGGTTTGTGTCTTCATTCCGGAAGCTTCCAATCCGCAGAGTGGACTGGCTCCATCCCCCCTTAATTTATTAAGATGCAACATTCGACCCCGCGCAGGCAAGATCACAAACCGCTCCGGCCAGGGGCACGTCAAAGTCGTAGCAATAGTTGCTACAAATTGAAACTGTACCACTGCCCGGAATTTTCACTTCTTGCCTGGACGCCTCGCCCCAGTGCAGAATGAAACGTCTCGCGCCTATGATTATTTATCCCTGCCCACCGTTCAATTTCCTCCAAACCCTGCGTTTTATTCTGAGCCCTCCGGCTCTGCTCAACGGGCGGCAGTTCGCCCCTCTGCTGGATTACTTTGTGGACGACGAGTATCGCCGCGTGTTGGATTTGGGCGGAGACCTCATTCTTTACGGCGTGCGAGGAGAGGGGACCGCGAGGAATCCCCAGTTGCATGTGCGGATTCTGGCCGGGCCGAGTGACCGAAATTCCCAGCGCACCGCGCGAGCCGAAGTCGAGCGGCAGTTCGCGACTTCCCTTGACCTTCACCCTTTTTACGACAGGGCGGAGGCCGACCCCGTACTTCGCCGGCTCATTGTCCACTTCCAGGGCATGCGTGTTCCCCAAGCCCCCCAGGTTTTCGAAATCCTCATCTCCGCCATCATCGAGCAACAGGTAAACCTTTCGTTTGCGCACAAAGTGAAGAAGGCGCTCATTGTCACTTACGGCCGGAATGTGGATTTCGCAGGCCGCCGGTACAGCGTATTTCCGGAGCCCGCGGCCCTGGCGGTTACCACGCCGCGGGAATTATTGCGCCTCCAGGTTTCCGGCCCCAAGGCGCGCTACATCATGGCCATTTCCCGGCGGGTGGTCGACGGCACGCTTGACCTTGAAAACCTGCGCCAGCTTGAGCCGGCTGCGGCGCACGAGAAACTTTTGGAATTGAAAGGCGTGGGACCGTGGACGGCGCAGTATGCCGGCATGAGAGCGCTGAGCCACCTGGATTGCCTTCCCGCCGCCGACGTGGGTTTGCAGAAAGTCATTCAACACTTCTATGGATTGCGCAAGCGCCCTTCCCCCGAGCGCGTTCAGAAAATGGCGCACGCCTGGCAGGGCTGGCGAAGCTATGCAACCTTCTACCTTTGGCTCACCTATTGGGAAAATGCGGAATGGAAGTCCCGCGTGCGGGAGGAAATTCAAACCCTGCGACGCACCTCCGCGAAATCAAAATAATCCACAGGACAGGCGCCAGGCCCACCGCGAGCTGGTGGTGCAGCCGGAATTTCGTAGGGGCAGGGCTTGTCCCTGCCCTTCGGCCCAACGATATCAGGCAGGACACCCGCAAGGGGTGCCCCTACGCCGAAATTTCAATCTCTCCCACTACCAACCGCGAGGTGCAGGAAGGTAAAATAGAAATAGGCCAGGAGATGAAGATTAATGGACCGTGGTAGCAAACGCGCCATGGCGGCCAAAACACGTTCGCCGAACCCCTTGATCGCGAAAGCCCAGCATGTACTGGCCAGGGTTTATCTCCCCCGGATCGAAAGCTGCCTTGCAGAACTTTCGCCGGCGCAGATCTGGTGGCGGCCGAATGAAGCTTGCAACAGCGTCGGCAACCTGGTTCTGCACCTCACCGGCAACGTGCGCCAATGGATTGTTTCCGGTCTGGGCGGAGCGCGGGACAACCGCCGGCGCGAGCGCGAATTCAGCGAGCGCGGTCCGTTGCCGCGCCGGGAATTGGCAGGCCGCATAGGGCGAACTGTTGAGCAGGCATGCCGTGTCCTCGCCAGGCTTACAACGGAAGACTTGAACCGCGTCCGAACAATTCAGAAGTTCCAGGTTAACGGACTTGAAGCCGCGTTCCACGTTGCCGAGCACTTTTCCCATCACGCCGGACAGATTATCCTGATGACGAAAATGTTGACGGGGAAGGATCTGAAATTTACCAGGCTTCCGGGAGTGGCAAAAGAAAAGAAGGGGCGGAAACTTCCGGCTCTATAGCGGCCGGCCCTTAATCAAGGACGTGAACCTGCTTGGCTTGAAAAACCATCGAACCCGCAGGAATGGTGACCCCGTTAATGTTGACCGCGCTGGGCTCGTAGTAAGGCATGCCCTTTACCAACAGAGTGCTTATGGTGGTTATTCCGCTCAAGCCCGTAACATTCAGATAAGTGGTCTGGTTATTGGTGACCACATAGACGGGAACCCCCTGCCAAAGAGTGCAACACGGGAGTAAAGTGAAAACTCCCGTCTCGTTATCGGAGCCGACCGCCAACAGGTTGCTCATTGTTCCCTGCACCGATTGCAACTTCAGATAAATCGCAACGGGCTCAACAGTGAAAGGTTGCGGATTGCTGGAGCTTCCCGTGACGCCGGAGGTAGGCTTGGTATAAGCCCCATGAACCACCAGTTCCTGGCCCACGGCCAGGTTCTGCGGCCCGAAGGAGAGGTTGGCGAAGTTCGGCCCCATAATGGACGCCTGGTAGGTGGGATTTACCGTAAGGTCCACCTGATAAATGTAATCCATCAGCAAAGTGGAGATATCATCCGGCTCCGCATCGTGCACCCATAAATTGAGCTGCAAGGGATTTCCGGCCGCATCGGTTTTAATCGAGACAATCGGGCCAATCAAGGCCGTGCTGGGGGTAACTCCGGATTGAGTGGGGAACGGGTCTTCAAGCTCCTGGGCTTCCACGGTTTTGGCCGCCAGATTCCCCTGGCTATCCAGGATGGCGTCAACCTCCACGTAAGTATCGGGAAGAAGGTGAGGCAGGTCAGTAAAACCGATCTTGTTGGTAGTGGTGGTCAGGTTGATCGGCAAGTTGGGGGCGTCCGCCGTGGAGGGAGAAAGAACCTGCATCGAAAATGCCCCAATGTATGACGCATTGGAGGTGGTGTTGGTATTGGAGACGCTCCTGACAAATCCCCACAGGTCATCCAGCTCGCCAAACCCATTGGGGTTTACTTCTCCTGCCGGGCTGGTGGCCAGCAACTGTGTGACATTGACGACAGAATTTATCTGCCCCGTGATGTTTCCCGAGGAATTTGTCAGGAGCATTTGCGGTGCATTGAAATCCATCACCATCACGTTGGCTTGTCCGGGGGTAATCGCCAAGGGTGGATTGATATAGACAATGGGTTTTTGGTTTATGAACGATGCCGTAAAAGAGTGAATGGGCGGGATGAGGGTAATGTCATAGGCGGCGATCGAGCCAAGTTCATAGTTAAGGTTCATCTGGGTGTAGCTGCCCGCCCGAACGGGAAACTCATACAAAACCGTGCTGATATCCCGAAGCTGCTCAAGATTCAGGCGAATTTCCGGGGCGAAGGCGGGCGTGGTGGTCATGAACCCGACCGTGAGCCCGGTTGCCTGCTGGGTAAAGCTGATGTCTTGGAGGACAACGTTGGCGGATATGGCGTTGCAAACCGGCACGTCCTGGGCGATGGCGATTAAGGTCCCCGTGGGGGCGCTGGTCGTGCTGGGAGTAGAAGTTCTGCAACCGGCTTGAAATGCGGCGATGAGCGCCACGCCCATCACCGTCGATAGCCTATGGATTAACGTCCGCCTCAATGGTCTCCTTCAGATTACGTTCGGGAATT
>JASHTO010000593.1 GCA_030040515.1 Terriglobia bacterium | reverse complement strand
AGCCCGGCGACCTGGATTTCGTAGTAGACGCGATTGAGATTGTCGGGAATGAATTGGTCGGGAAGCTCCACCAGCAGATAAGCGGTGTGATTGATGGTGAAATCCCGCGAGTCCTGCAAGCACACCTGGATGTTGTCGTACGAAAGGTGAAAGTCGCAGCCCAACAAAAGCTTCGGCTTCTCGCCGACCTTCTCCTGGAGCTCCCGAACGAGCTGAAGGTTGAGGACGGGATCGAAGGTGTAACTGTAATTGCTGTGCGGAGTCGCCACCAGATGCGTGATGCCGTCCTTTGCGGCCATGCGGCACATTTCGACCGCCTCTTCCAGCGACCTTGCGCCGTCATCTACGCCCGGCAAAGGGTGACAGTGGATATCAATCATATTCAGCCCGGAGAGTTGGTGGGCAAACGCCCGGGCGCTTCCCCGCGATTTCGCACGGGACTATCATTTCACAGTGACAACTTGAATGAGCAGAAGCGGAGCGCAACGTGTTGCTCAGGGACGAGCAGGGCATTTCGCGAATTAGCATAGCACGCCTGATGGCAAACCCGTCAACAAGATTAGCAGGGCAGCGATTCATGGACTTGAACTCTGCGTTTGAGGGAAGCAGCAGAACAAATGCCCAATCGACCTCGAATTATGGGGCATTTTGTCAGTCGGTCAAGAAGCGCACCTGACAAGGGAAGCAGGAAATCAGGCTGGGTTAGCCACTGTTTTTTGCAGAATTCTGAATTTAGAATTTCAAATATAGAAGAAATTTATAGTCCTTGAGCTCATGTTTGGCACCCAGCCCCCAACGCCTCGAATTATGTTATTTGCATTTAAGGGGTTACAAGGGTTATGAGGTGAGAGCGAAATTGGCTTTAGTTGGAATCCGGCTTGCTCTAGACAGAGTCGAGCCGATGTCGGACATAACCTAGAAGGTGGCCAACGGCGGCTCGGAGTTTAGACCCAAGACCCGACGCTTGGAGGGGGGAGATTGCTTCCCCCTCATTTTATTTTAGAGCCACGCACCGCGATTCGAGCGCTGCACGCCTGCCGCGTGAAGTTGACCTCCGAATAACTCCCAAGGGGCTATCAAAATATTCTGACCCCGCGGCCGCCCAGAGCGACCACGCGAATGATCCAGAGCGACATAAATTGTAGCGGCGCTCTACGACCCGTCGCCAGAAGACGGCTTTGGGTCGCAGGGCGAGCGCCGACCGGCGGTCATAGACCGCCGCTACAGCCAAATACTTATGTCGTTCCGTATAGAACGGGGTTTGGAACCAAATATGCCCACTCTTAGGGCGAATGGGGCAGCGAAAGTCGTGGTTTGAAGCGATGGTGATAGAAACTTATCGGGTGACGAGCATGAGAGGCAACCCGCCTGCCATCTTTTGGCTACAATGATGGAGGGGGATGGTGACAGGTGGAATAGCACCGGCCACCGTAACTTTTTGGCCGTCGGCGAGTTCATGAGGTGTAGTGGAGCTTAGGGTTCCGCTCATTGACACATTTCACAGCGTTTGTTAGATTGGAAAGTGACGCTTGCGAACAAAAACGATTCAGAGAGCAAGGGCATTCTCGTTATCGGTTGTCGCCGCGCTGCTCCTGGCCACGCCGGGGTGCCTGGTGCGGAAGGTGGCGCACATCCACGCCCCTGACCAGAACCCACCCGAAGAAGCAACTCTCGCTCAGCTCGTCGATAAAATAAACGCGTGGAGCGCCGGGATCCGGACTTTGAAGGCGACAGTTGACCTGACGCCCACGGCCGGGTCAGTTTATTCCGGCCAATTGACGGAGTATCACGATGTGACGGGCTACATTTTGTTGCAAAGGCCCTCCGACATTCACCTGCTGGGGCTGGCACCGCTGATCCGGACCACGATCTTTGATATGGTTTCAAACGGCGAGGAATTCCGCCTCTCCATTCCTTCCAAGCACAAGTTCATTATTGGCAAGAACGCTTTCCACCACGCCACGAAAAACGCGCTCGAGAATCTGCGGCCGCAGCACATTTCGGAGGCCTTGACCGTTCCTCCCATCGATGAGGAGCGCGAAACCCCCTCCTACCGCGTCGAAAATCAAAGCCGCAGGGAGCGGCGGCGGTATTACACGGTTTTCATTGAAGAAACGACGCCGGGGCACCGCCCGTCGCTCAGCCGCATTGTTTGGTTCGACAGGTCGGACCTGCAAATAGCGCGCATCCAATTCTACGAGCCCGACGGCTCCTACACGGAGGACGTGCGCTATTCGGACTACCAGGACTTTCAGGGAATTCAATACCCCACGCACATTGAAATAACCCGTCCCGCTGAGGATTACGAACTCGCCATCACGGTGGAAAAAGCGCAATTCAATGACCCCATTCCGCCGGACAAGTTTGAATTGAAGAGGCCCGAGGGATCGGAACTGGTGGATTTAACCGCCGATAAGCCCGAGGAACACACCGGTGGTCAATAAGCTGATTGTGTCCAATGTGCTCCACCGGCCCATCCGCACGGCGGTAAGCGTACTGGCCGTGGCCATTGAAGTGGCCATGGTGATTCTGGTGGTGGGTCTCTGCCACGGGTTGGTGAATGACAGCGCGCGGCGAGTGGAGGGCGTGGGTGCGGACATTTTGGTGCGCCCCCCCGGTGCTTCCTTCATGCTCGGCTTGGGAGAAGCGCCCATGCCGGTCAAGATCGGCGACCGACTAGCGGAATTGCCCCGCGTGCTGGCGGTGACCCCCGTCATTATCCACGTCAATTCCTCCCAATCGCTGGACCTCATCTACGGCATTGACATGGAGAGCTTCAATGCGGTTTCCGGCGGGTTTGTTTATTATTCGGGCGGACCGTTTCAGGCGCCTTACGACATTCTAGTGGATGATATCTACGCCTACGCCTATCACCTGAAAGTGGGAATGACCATCAATGTGTTGAACCACGACTTCCGGTTGACGGGCATCGTCGAGCATGGCAAAGGCGCCCGCCGGTTCATTCCCTTGGCCACACTCCAAGACTTGGTGGGAGACCAGGGGAAGGCCACGACGTTCTTCGTGAAGTTAACAGACTCCCATTACACCGACCAGGTGACCGATGCTTTCAAAACGCTGTTGCCGCCCGGATACACGATTCTGCCCATCAAAGAGTACATGTCGTTGATGACCTCGAACAATATTCCCGGCTTGAATTACTTCATCACGGTGATGATCGCGCTCGCTGTGGGAATCGGATTTCTGGTCATCTTCCTTTCCATGTACACGACGATCACGGAGCGCACCCGCGAAATCGGCATTCTCAAATCATTGGGGGCATCCAAGACGTACATTATTTCGGTCATCCTGAGAGAGGCGACCTTTCTGACGGCGGTGGGCATTATCGCCGGTTTCGTAGGGGCGGTGATTCTGCGAAAAGTCATGGGCGGTATTTTCCCCACGTTGCCCGTGGAATTGACCTGGGATTGGAGATTTTACGCCGCCTGCTTGGCGCTCGCGGGCAGCATCCTGGGGTCATTCTATCCCGCCCTGCGCGCTGCGCAGCTCGACCCTGTGGATGCCCTTGCATACGAGTAACTCCCCAGGTCGCGCGCGGGGGGTAATTACGCAGTTCGTAGGGGCAACCCTCGTGGTTGCCCCGCCTGGGGGGGAGCGGCCACAAGGGCCGCCCCTACGAGCCGATAATTTCACACTTTCAGGAACACGAAGAACCCGTGGAACCCATCATCTCCGTCAAATCGCTAACCAAGACTTACCGCCTCGGCAATGTTGACGTCCCAGCGCTGCGGGGCGTTGACTTAGTCGTGCAGGAGGGTGAGTTCGTGGCGGTGGTGGGACCTTCGGGGTGCGGCAAATCCACGCTGCTGCACGTTCTGGGCGGCCTCACCGGCCCGAGTGAAGGCCAAGTCTGCATTGACGGCAACGATTTTCGTTTGATGTCCGACGCCGACCGCACGCGCTTCCGGCGGCACAAAATCGGTTTCGTCTTTCAACGCTTCAACCTTTTGCCCACGCTTTCCGCGCGCGACAACATCGCCATCGCCCAGCACATTCAGGGTAACGGATTCAACCCGCACCGCTTTGAAACCATCACGCGCATGCTGGGAATCGAGAAAAAGCTCCTGCACCGGCCCTTTGCGCTTTCCGGCGGCGAACAGCAGCGCGTGGCGATTGCGCGCGCGGTGATTTGCGAGCCGAAAATCCTGCTTGCCGACGAACCCATGGGCAATTTGGATACCGAGAACTCCCAGGTCGTGCTCGACATGCTGCGCGAACTCAACCGCACTTTCCGCCAGACCATCCTGATGATCACCCACAATCCTGAAGCCGCCGGAATCGCCAATCGGGTCATCCGCATGCGCGACGGACGAATTATTTCAGATTGATTCTTGCCGGGTTTCCCGCTATTTTCTCTGGTACGCGTTATGGTTCCAAGCTCTGAAGTTCACGAACCCGCAGTCGATCCCCCTGCCGCGCCCGCTCCCGCCCCGCCCCAAAAGTCGGCCTTGCGCAGAGCGGCGTCTGCGATCCGGCTGGTGATCTCGCGCAGCGTCTTCTGGGCCTACGAGCGGGGAAGTTGGCAATATGACCTGATTGTCGCGGCCATTCTTGCCTTTATCTTTCTCTCCCCGCGCGTCTGGTTCAACGATCGTCCCACTTTGCAACTGACAGACATCCGTCATCTCCAGGGTATCATTGAGGTGGGACGCGCCAATCACGAAGTGCGCTACCTGGTCGACCCCCGATTGGTGGACGGTCAGAAACCCGAAGACGCCATTCCCATCATCCTTAAGGAGCACATCCACAGGCCCTTCAGCGTGAAGTCCATTGATACGGTAAGGGACCGCCATCAAGTCATCCTGAGCTATACTGTACTTGTGGAGGAATAACCCCGCCTCCGATGTGATATTTTTTTGGCGGGTCGATTTGGCCCGCCGGGTCGGGAGTTCATGCGAAACTCTTTCCATGCTGGTGTGCGCGTACTGCTGGCCGCAGCCCTCACGTTGTCGCTCGCCCCGCCCGCGGGCGCGCGCAAGGGGAAGCGTCCTGCCGATTTGACACAGATTCTCGATCAGATGAACGAGGTTTCCAAGCGCCTGAAGACCGTTTTCGCCATCCTGGAATACACCAAGTTCACGGTACTGGTGAACGACAAGTCCACCGAATCGGGCCTGCTCTTTTTCCGCAAGGGCAAGACTCCGGAAATCTGCCTGGATATTCAGAAGCCCGACGCTAAGACCCTTCTGCTGAAGAACAACAAGGGCGAGTATTTCCTGCCCAAGATCAATCAAATCCAGGAATACGATCTGAAACAGAAAAGCGATCTGGTGCAGCAAGTCCTGCTTCTGGGCTTCGGCACCGATCCCGGCGACCTCAAGAAGGCTTACGACGTGAAGTATCTTCGCGAGGAGGATTTCGGAGAAGACACCAACGTGATGCTGGAACTCACTCCCCGCAAAGCCAGCATGGCCAGCCAGTTCACCAAAGTCGAAATGTGGATCAGCGAGGAATCCTGGTTGCCCACCCAGCAGAAATTCTACCAGCCAGGCGGCGATTACCTGATCGCCCGGTACACGGGCGTGAAAGTCAACCGACCGCTCGCCAATTCTATTTTTGAACTGAAGGGCTGCGGCGACGCCCAGCGTGTCAAGATGAATTAGCGGGCTCGTCCCTGCGGTCGAAGCAGCGAAGCGTGCGTATCAGCTTTTGCGCTTCGCCTGGTCGGCCACGGCCTGCGCGGCGCGCGCCACGGCTTCGGGGTCGCCGAGGTAGTAATGGCGTAGAGGCTTCAGATGCTCATCGAGCTCGTAGACCAAGGGGATGCCGGTTGGAATGTTTAACCCTACGATTTCCTGCTCCGAAACATTATCGAGATATTTCACGAGGCCGCGCAGACTGTTCCCGTGCGCGGCAATTACCACGCGCTTTCCGGAGCGAACGGCGGGTGCGATGGTTTCATGCCAATAAGGCAGCGTGCGCGCCACCGTATCCTTCAGGCACTCGGTGAGGGGCAATTCCGCGGGGCTCAGGCCGGCGTAGCGTGCGTCCTTGCCCGGGTAGCGATCATCGTCAGCCGTCAGGGCCGGCGGCGGCACGTCATAACTTCGCCGCCAGATCTTCACTTGCGCCTCGCCATATTTCTCCGCGGTTTGTGCCTTATTCAAACCCTGAAGCGCACCGTAATGGCGCTCGTTGAGTCGCCAGGTTTTGTGAATGGGAATCCACATCTGGTCCATTTCTTCCAGCACCAGCCAGAGCGTCTTAATGGCGCGCTTCAAAACCGAAGTGTAGGCGACGTCGAAAACCAATCCCTCTTTGCGAAGCTGTCGGCCGCCCTCCGCCGCTTCCTGCAGCCCCTTTTCGCTCAGCCCCACGTCCGTCCAACCTGTGAATAGATTCTCCTTGTTCCAAACGCTTTCACCATGGCGCAACAACACAACCTTGAACATGAATGCCACTCCTGAAATGGTTTTCCAACGCAATATCCGGGCTCGTTATTATATGCGGAAGCGGATGGGATGGGGAAACACGGAGGGAATGGGATCGCCCGGCAGTCGGCTGTAGCGTCTCCCCCCAGCCCCTTCGGGAGAAGGTTCCCGGGGAAAAGATTCCAGGAATCTTTTCCCCCATTTACCTAGCGAGCTGCATCCAGCCTTCGGGAAGCACGGCCGTGCCTTCCGCCTGCACCGCGTCCAGAAGATTCGGATCAAGTCCCAGGGCCGCGAGGATCGTTGGAGCGATCTGCGCGGTTTGCACCGCGGTGGTGACGGTTCTCGGCTGGAAGCTGGGATTGGGCAGGAGCATGATCACATTCAGGTTGGGGCAATACCCGCCCGTCGAACAATTGATGAAATCAACGGCGTGCATCCCGTCGATGCTGATGAGCAAAACGTGCTGAATTTGATGTCCGATGTTATTTCAAGAGTTGTTTTGTTAAGGGCCGGCGTACAGGTTGTACGCCCGCGTCGAGACCAGCAGAAAACCAGCAACCGCAGCACCCAAGACGTAATGATTTCTTCGTGCTCTCGACACAGTTGTCTCTTCTCCTTTTTAAATTGTTGGATTCAGAGCCCCGTGGGTTGAGTGGATCAGGCGGAGGTTAAGCGAGGATTATTCTCCGGCGACGTCTTCGAGAATTTGAATGGTGGGGAACGCTCCGGTATTACGACGGAGGGAAGGAAAAAATGTTCCTGACCTCTTCTCTCTTGAGCGGAACCGCTATGTGACACCCGCACTGCGCAGTGCTGGGGCCAGGAGTTAGGGTTCAGGAGTTGGGTGCTCTGATCAAATACTGCAACAGCGTGCCGGCTTCCCAGTGCCTTCTGCATGTTGCCTGCTGTCTCGTTTCCTACTGAGGCGGAGAGAATATCGTCCGATTGTAGCGGCGGTCTGCGACCGCCGTTTTCGGCGCTCACAGAGCGCCGCTACAAGGGAGATCTGTCACAATATTTTGTCATCCTCAATAGTTGGATGTAGAGCCGCCCTTCAGGGCGGCATGGGTCAGTGGGCCGACTGACTCAAGCCCGGCGCTCCGGTAAGATTGGAACACTCCCCGGGGTTGAGTAGTGGGTCAATTTGAAATTTCGGAGTAGGGGCACCCCTTGCGGGTGCCCTGGATTGAAGGGCAGGGACAAGCCCCGCCCCTACGGAATTCAAACTGACCCACTCCTCGGGGTTGCGTTTCCTTCCCCACTTCCCAATAATGGAGTTATGCTCACAGGGTCGGACGATCGCCTGATGGCGGTCGCGAGGTTTGCCGCATGACTACCACGGCACAAACCGCGGCCAGGACCAAGCCGGACTATTCCCACGGCAAGCAACTGGCGCAGCAGATTTTTCATGAGATGCTGGCGGCCATCGATGTGCGCCACGCCATGCAGGCCAAACTCAAATTTGAAGATGGCGTACTGCTGGCCGGCGAGGGCGTGTATCCGCTCACTCGCCCGCCGCGCGTGGTGGCCTTCGGCAAGGCCGCCAACCGCATGGCCGCCGTGCTGGATGAAATTCTGGCCGGGGGAATCGAAGCGGGAGTCTCGGTTTCGCCGGCCGAAGCTCCCAAGAAGCTCGCCAACTTCCGATATTTTGTCGGCGGGCACCCG
>JASHTO010000592.1 GCA_030040515.1 Terriglobia bacterium | reverse complement strand
TTCCCAAGCATTTCAAAAAAGGTGTGATGGCGGGTGGTGCGGCCCACCTGCTCCAGGTCATTGTGCTTGCCGCCCGCGCGCACGCATTTTTGCGAGGTGGTGGCGCGCACGTAATCGCGGCGCTCGCGCCCCAGGAATACATCCTTGAACTGGTTCATGCCGGCGTTGGCAAAAAGCAGAGTCGGGTCGTTTGCCGGGACAAGCGACGACGACTTCACAACCCGATGGCCGTGTTGGGCAAAGAAGTCCAAAAATTTGGAACGAATTTCACTTGAGGTCATGTTTTTCCGTGATCGGGGAAATTATGAATTGTGAATTATTCATTCAACCATCCGCACGCTCAGCATGCCTTCGTCGACGAATTCTTGACGGCGTCTGAATTCCGCCCCGAGGGACAAGGCGGCGCTTCGCGCCTACGAGCGCCGGGCTAAAGCCCGGCTCTACATTTATAATTTACAATTCAGAATTTGTTTGATCCTCCTCTTCCAAATCAATTGTTCAACTTTCCCTCAACCGACGTCAATTCGGGCCGGGCGTGAACTGTTTTTATAATATCATCACTGCTGAAACCCATGCGCATGAGGGTTGGACAGAGCGCATGGAATCGCGTGCGCGTGAGCGGCAGGTGGGCGGCGCGAAGTCTGGTGGTCAGGGCCTCCGCCAGCAATTCCGCGGCGGGCACCCTCTGATAAACCCTCTCCACTTCCGGCTCAATTTCATGGAATTTCGCAATCTCGAAATATCCCCAGCGCGCATCGCACCAGCTTCGTGCCTCACCAATTTCTCCTATATAAGATGGTTACTACCATGAAAATAAAATATTAGTTCCCTTCAATAAGATTTAGCAAAATTCCGGCGGCACCCCGGCGCGCGAAACCGTAATCAGTTACAATTCCTACTCCACACCGCTATTTACCGCCGCCGCGTCGATTCTCGACCGACCCTCGCAGGTCACGGTCTACGGAAATGGCTAGCGGGCGGCAGCACCGTCAATTACACCTATCCGAACAATGACGTTTTGGCGACTGTGGGGCCAGCCCCCAGCGGCGAGAACACGAAAAGCCGACAGCCTGAGTATGACGGCCTTGGCCGCCTGACTTCGGTTTGCGAAATTACCAGCACCCTCCCCGGAAATGGCGCGTGCAGCCAGAAGACCGCGACTTCACCAGTTACTCGTATGACGTGTTGAACGACCTCACCGGCGTCTCGCAGAGCGGTCAGACGCGGACGTACAACTATGACAGCCTGCGACGCCTGACCTCAGAGATCAACCCGGAGTCAGGGGCTACATCCTACACCTACGACGCGCCCACGTCGTACTGCACAAACAGCGGTTGGAACGCATTTGATCCTGGCAACATGGTTCAAAAGATCGACGCCAATGGGTACGTGACCTGCTACATGTATGACCAAGTCCATCGGCTAGGTGCCATCGGCCCCGGCATTTGGAGTGGCCCCGTTCGATGCGTCAGCTTTGAGTATGACAATACCTCGGGTTATGGCGGCTTGGGGCTCCCCTCGGGCGTAAGTGTGAGTAACGTGGCCGGTCGCCTGGCGGAGGCGATTACCACCGACTGCAATTGGCCGGCTACGCGCTCAGACTTCATCACCGATGAATGGTTCAGCTATTCCGCGCGGAAATGCGGGGTAAATGCGGGGACAGACGGAATGTTTACCTCGTTTTGCAGAAACCGAACGGACCTCGAAACAAGTTAAACGTTCCGTCTGTCCCCATGTTTTCGCGCCTAGCGGACCGCCCCCTCGCACCGGGCATTATGCACCACTCCGACCGCGGCGTGCAGTACTGCAGCCAGGACTACGTCGAGCGACTTCACGCGCACCAGTTCATCAGCAGCATGAGCCGCACCGGCAATCCCTACGATAACGCCAAGGCCGAATCGTTTATATCTGCGCCAGTACCGCGATCAAACTGACGCTCGCTCCTCCCTTCAGCGGTTTCTGGAGGAGGTCTATAATGCTCAGCGGCTGCACTCCGCGCTCGGTTACTTGCCGCCGGCAGAGTTCGAGCGCAGTCGGCGGGTTCAAAGCAAAAAGGAGGCCGCTGCGCGGCAGCTTCCCTTATGAGTCTTCTCAGGCATGGGGAAATCTATCATTTCGATGAGGGCGCGACCCTTGCGAACCACGCCCTCGCTCGTCATCGAAACGATGAGTTTCCGGCTGGCTATTCCTGGGCAAGTTGCACTCCTGCAGAGCCTGCCGCCGCTTCACCAGCCAGCGCCATCTTGCAAAGCTTAATGTTTAATGCCAAGGATTTTTCAGTGGATGGTAAACTGTCCCCAATTACTCTGTCTCAGCCAAAGGGTTCACTCCAGACGGAATGTTACACCGGTTCTTCCCAGAGGCCTCTTATATAAATCATGTATAACGTTCCGTCTGTCCCCGTATTTCGTATTTCCAAACGGTGGGGAATGACGAGGCCTATGCGCCGTTCGGGGAACAGTACGCCAACACGGGCACCACAACCATGTTCACAGGCCAATGGAATATGGTGCAAACCGACTACGAAGATTTTCTATTCCGCAAGTACCACTTCGTCCAAGGCCGCTGGGTCAGCCCCGACCCCGCCGGGCTGAAGGCCGCGCATCTCAAGAATCCGCAATCGTGGAATCAGTATGCCTACGTGATGAACAACCCGTTAGCCTGGGTTGACCCGCAGGGTCTCGAAGATTGTTTATTCACCCGCGTGCACAGAAGGGATGAAGACGTCGGTGGCTGCGGTGAGGGCGGGAGTTCCATCGACGTTGGGAGTGATGAACGACGATCCCTCTGGGAACGACGACTCTGGAAATTCCATCACCACAGTTGGAGAGAACATCGGGGTCAATGCGGACGGAAACATTTACGTCAATATGCCGTCCACGACGGTGTGCACAAGTGATATCGACTGTTCCAGCACTGATGGCGGATGGGTCCCATTGAGTAACAGCGGCCTCGATTCAGATACCCAGGGCATGATCGCGGTCGCGGTTGGGACCGGAATGGCTTCCGATACGGTGAATGATGCCTTCTGGGCGACAGCGGTCGTATCTGCTGCCCCTGTGGCTGTGGCCGAAGTTGGGGTGCCTCTGTATGGAACCGCATATACGGCGGCGGCCAACAATCCGGGGTTTATGGCGTTTATCGGAGCGAACGGATTGACACTAGTACGATATGCGGGCGTTGCCTGGAATTGGTTCTTGGACCAACTGGACAATAACCCCTAAGGGGTGAACAGAATGCCGAAGTGCCCCGTTTGCAGAAGGCAAATTAAGGTGCATCCCGGGAGTTTTGCCTGTCCGTGGTGTAACGAAAAACTCGATTGGCCCGAGGCTAGCCGCATCGAAGAGTCGGGAGTCGTAGTGGTTGCGTTCTTAATTGTGCCGTTCGTGGTTGCCTACCTCCTGGGAGCCCGAGGAGAAAATGTCCTAATCTATGGGCTCCTGCTCATGCTCCCAGTGGGCGCTGCCGTCGCCGCCGCAATGGGCTTACTTCGGGGTACCTTTTTTCCCCGGAAACTGCGAAGGCATATTGAGGGTTGGCCCGACGAAGGGACCATTCTGCACATCACCACTCCTCCCGCACCGCCAAAGGACTCCTAGCACGGCTTACAGTCTCGACAACGGGCAGGTGACGGGTGAGACGTTCGGCTCAATGGGAAACCGGGACGGAGACTATCTGTGATAGGTTTCGGGCCCGCGGGGGCGCAGACATTGCTGTTGATGTCTGCGACGCCATCCCACGCCCCGCGTCAGAACCGGGACGCACACATACACCGAAGGTATGAAAAAATCAAAACAATCTCTCGCAAAGGCGCAAAGCCGCAAAGGAGGCGAGGCGGAAGTGACGTGTTTTCTTTGCGACCTTCGCGACTTAGCGCCTTTGCGAGAATGTGTTTTCGCACTTCAGAGGATTTTTTCACAACTTCAAGTGCATGTCTGCGCCAGCCGGCGTACTATCAATGCCCGTCTCTACATTCCCCATTCATAATTCAGAATTCTCCTGCCCTTCCGATTCCAGATCGATGGGTTCAACTTCTTCCGCAACCGGCGTCAATTCGGG
>JASHTO010000591.1 GCA_030040515.1 Terriglobia bacterium | reverse complement strand
CTGGCCGTACAGCATTACCTTTACATCAAGCAGCTCTTCCGCCCGCTCGATTACCGCGTCGAACTGCTGATCAGTGCGCGTAAGACGGCGGAGAAAAACGCCATCAAGCGCGACCTCGCGGCGGGCACGGTGAATCTCGCCATCGGCACGCACGCGCTCATTGAGGAGGACGTGAATTTCGCGCGGCTGGGCCTGGTGATCGTCGATGAGCAGCACCGCTTCGGTGTTTTGCAGCGCGCCGAGTTGATGCGCAAGGGTCGTCATCCCGACTTACTGGCCGACGTACTGGTGATGACCGCCACGCCCATTCCACGCACCTTGGCGCTGACCCTCTACGGCGATCTGGATTTTTCTGTGATTGACGAGCTGCCGCCGCATCGCACGCCCATCGTGACGCGCGTCATCGAGGAGAACGAGCGCGAGCGCGCCTACAAATTCCTGCGCGAGAAGGTTCGGCGCGGCGAACAGGCCTACGTAGTGTGCCCGGTGATCGAAGAAAGCGGCAAGCTCGACTTGAAGCCCGCCGTGCGCATGTACGAACAACTGGCGCGTGTGGTGTTTCCGGAATTCCGCGTCGGCCTGCTGCACGGCCGCCTGCCGAGCGCCGAAAAGGAAGATATCATGCAGCGCTTCAAGCGCGGCGAGGTGCAGATCCTGGTGGCAACCACGGTGGTGGAAGTAGGCGTGGACGTTCCGAACGCCTCGGTCATGCTCATCGAGCACGCGGACCGCTTCGGGCTTTCGCAGCTTCACCAGCTTCGCGGGCGCATCGGGCGCGGGAGCAAAAAGGCGTATTGCATTCTGATGGCCGGCGAAAAGCGCAGCGAGATCTCGCAAGAGCGCCTCGACACCATGGCCGCAACCACCGATGGCTTCCGCATCGCCGAGATCGACTTGAAGCTGCGCGGCCCGGGAGAATTCTTCGGCACGCGCCAGTGGGGGATTCCGGCGTTCCGCATCGCCAACCTGCTGCGCGACCAGGAAATCCTGGAGTGGGCCAAGAAAGAGGCGGCGGATTTTGTGGCGAACCCGCCTTCGCAAAAGGAATTGCAGGAATTTGTCGCCTACCTCCGCAACGAGTGGCCGAGAAGATACGGGTTGGCGAGCGTGGCGTAAACAGATCGGGAGATCGGGTGATCGGGTGAACATATCCGACCCGGATTCCTTACGGTTTTTGCTCACCAGATCATCCGATTACCAGATCACCCGATTAAATTGATGAGAATCATCTCCGGCACATATCGCGGTCTTCATCTGCGTTCCTTGAAGGGCGGCAGTCTGCGCCCCACTTCCGACCAGATGCGCGAGACGCTGTTCGACGTGCTCGGCCCGCGAGTGCGCGGCGCGGCGTTTCTGGATGCCTACGCGGGCACCGGCGCCGTGGGCATTGAAGCCATCAGCCGGGGCGCGCGCGACGTGGTTTTCATTGAGCATCATCGCCCGGCAGCCCAACTGATTCGGCAGAATCTCGCGGCGCTCAAAATTGATTCCGGCTATGCGCTGCTGAATTGTGATGTTCTGAAGGGCCTGGAGCGTTTGGAAGGCGAAAGCGAACACTTTGACATCGTCTTTATCGACCCGCCCTACGAAGAGATTCGGGAGTATCATCACACCCTGCGGCGCCTGGCCCGCGGGCCGTTGATCGGGCCGCAGTCTTTGATAATCGCGGAGCACTCGCGGCACGTGGAGTTGGAGGAAAATTATCTAACCCTCCGCCGCACGCGCCTGCTCCGCCACGGTGATGCGCAGTTGGGATTCTACCGGCGGGCGGAAGGCAACCCGTAGCGCCGACAACCGCGTTTGTTGTCCGCGGTTCTTGCACATCCGTTCGCCTGATGCTTGTTCCCTGCCGCAATCGGGTGTATGGTTTGCACGGTTAGAAACCGCCATAGGACGTTTGAGGTGCCAGCTATGCAGCATCGTTTCCTGATTGCCATCATTCTGATTTTTACCACGTGCTCATGGGTCCACGCGCAGAACCCCGGCATCCCCCACCTGGAAAAACACGGTACGGCGACGCAACTGGTCGTGGACGGGAAACCGTTCCTTATCCTCGGCGCGGAGTTGCACAATTCCAGCTCATCGAATCTGGATTACATGCGCCCCATCTGGCCGGAGCTTGCGGCGATTCCACTCAATACCGTGCTCACGCCGCTTTCGTGGGAATTAATCGAGCCGCGCGAGGGGCAGTTTGATTTCACTCTCGTCGACGGGCTGATTCAGGACGCGCGAGAGAACCACGTTCACCTGGTTTTCCTGTGGCTCGCAAGCTGGAAAAACGGCATGTCGAGCTACTCGCCCATTTGGGTAAAGCAGGACACGAAGCGCTTCCCACGCGTCATCGAGAAGGACGCGGGCGTGGTGGAAATTTTGAGCCCGCTCTCGCAGGAAACCATGAAAGCGGACGCGCGCGCCTTCGCCGCCACCATGCACCACATCCGCGAGGTGGACGGCGACGTTCACACGGTGCTGATGATGCAGGTGGAGAATGAAGTCGGAGTGCTGGGCGATTCGCGCGACCGCTCGCCTGCCGCCAATCAAGCCTTCAACGGCCAGGTTCCGGGACAATTGATGAATTACATCCAGCAGCACCGCGACACGCTGATTCCGGAGTTCCGCCAAGTCTGGGAAGCCGCAGGCGCAAAAACCTCCGGAACGTGGGAAGAGGTTTTTGGACCGGGCGTGGGCACGGACAAGATCTTCATGGCGTGGAATTATGG
>JASHTO010000590.1 GCA_030040515.1 Terriglobia bacterium | reverse complement strand
GGTTTGTGGCAGCACTTTTCGATTTCTGCTCGGGAATTTGATGAGAGCGCATTTACCGAAGGCGTGGGATTCGACGGGTCGAGCATCCGTGGTTTCCAGGCCATCAACGAAAGCGACATGCTTCTGTTCCCGGACCCCGCAGCCTGCTTTATCGATCCTTTCACCAAAGACCCGACCCTCAGCATTATTTGCGACGTCAAGGACCCGGTTACCGGGGCCGACTATTCGCGCGACCCGAGACATGTCGCGGAAAAAGCTGAGGCTTATCTGAAGTCGTCGGGCATCGCTGAGAAAGCCTATTTCGGACCCGAGGCAGAGTTTTATATATTGGATAGCGTCCGCTTCGATCAGTCTTACAACTTTGGGTATTATCACATTGACTCAGAAGAAGGCTTCTGGAACAGCGGAAAAGAAGGCGACAATGGCGAGAAAAATCTCGGCTACAAAACGCGGTACAAGGAAGGATATTTCCCGGCTCCGCCAATGGATAGCCTTCAGGACATCCGCTCCGAGATGATGTTGACGCTGGAGAAGCTTGGTGTGCACGTGGAAGTGCACCATCACGAGGTGGGCACGGCGGGGCAAACGGAGATCGATTTGAAATTCAACACGCTGACCCGCATGGCGGACAGCATGATGATTTACAAATATGTCATCAAGAACACCGCCCGCAAGCACAAGAAGACCGTCACGTTCATGCCCAAGCCACTCTTCATGGATAACGGCTCGGGAATGCACGTCCACCAGAGCTTGTGGACCGATAGCAAGAACCTGTTTTATGGTAAGGGGAATTACGCCGACCTCAGCCCTTCGGCCGTGAATTACATCGGCGGAATCCTGACGCACGCACCTGCGATACTTGCCTTCGCGGCCCCGACCACGAATTCGTACCGGCGGTTGGTGCCTGGCTACGAAGCCCCAATCAACCTGATGTATTCGCAGCGGAACCGCAGCGCCTGCGTGCGCATCCCGGTCTATTCGCGCACGGAAAAGTCCAAGCGAATCGAATTTCGTTGCCCTGATCCATCCGCGAATCCTTATCTTGCCCTGAGCGCTATGATGATGGCCGGCCTGGATGGCATTCAGAAGAAGCTTGTTCCGCCCGACCCCATTGATAAAGACCTCTACGACCTGAGCCCCGAAGAAAAAGCCAAGGTCAAGTCCACGCCGGGAAGTCTGGCGGAAGTCTTGGAGGCGCTCGAAAAAGATCATGAGTTTCTCCTCAAAGGCGGCGTCTTCACAGAGGATCTCATCGAGACCTGGATTGAATACAAGAGAAAGAAAGAGCTTGAGGCGGTCCAGTTGAGGCCGCATCCCTATGAATTCGCGCTGTATTTTGACATTTAGCTCTCATCGGCCTGCGCTCAAGAAATTGAGCGCAGGCCGAAAATCAGTTGCTGCTGGCCACGTGAAGCGGCCCTTGGACAGCGGTGTTTTGTAGGCATGATGTGGCGGTCACATCGGAAAGTAAATCACTCGTTTTTCTAATGACTATAAAGATTTTGATTTTGACATCGTCAGTCAGGTCCTTTAACTTGCCAGCATTGCATTGGGAAAGATGATCGTGTTGGGCCGAACAGGTTCAGGGTTTTTCGGCCGCAAGTTTTTTCTTTGCAGGTAGGCGAGTATTCATCAGTCTAAAGCCTAGACCTGCCGGCGATTGAATCGGTAACTCCAGGCTTGCTCTGGCCCTCAGTAAAACTATGTTGACCGCGGCACGGTAATCGCCACGGGGGTGTGCTCGTGTGCTCGTTGGAGTTCTCAGAAATGCATCAAGGTCGGAAATTCGTCAAATCTACTACTAAACAGGAGGTCGAGTACATCTTTATGAAGCACGCCCAAACTATCGTTGTAACCATTGTCCGCCGTTACCTGCCCGTTTACATAGTGGGACTCCTGATCCTATGCGGACTTCCATTGCGGGCGCAGAACCCCCCTGCCGCGCCGGCGCCCAGCCCGCAGACCCAGGCCGCACCGCCGGCCCCAGCTACCCCCGCACCGGCAGCCCCCACGGCGTTGCCGAGTCCTGCAATTACCGGACCGCTGTCGGGAATCCCTCCACTCATCTTCGACGCCGGACCTTTTGGCAAGATTGCGGCGAACGGTATTGTCAGTGGCTTCGGAATGGCGCAGACCAACCCTGTCACGGGTGATAGCGACGGGCAAGCGGCGCTCAGTAACGGTCAGGTGTGGATTCAAAAGACCGATGGCTGGTGGCAGTTCTACATCCAGGCGGGCGCTTACACTCTTCCGGCCCTGGCGACGCCATTTGCTACCACCCAAAGTACGGTAAGCAATTTTTATGGCCCCCTGCCAACCGCTTATCTCAAACTGCAGGCAGGGAAGACCACCTCCATCCTTTTCGGCGAGTTTCCGACGCTGATCGGGGCCGAGTACACCTTTGATTTTGAAAATATGAATATCGAGCGCGGCCTATTGTGGAACCAGGAAAACGCCATCAGTCGCGGAATTCAGTTAAACCAGGCGATCGGCAAATATCTTACCGCGTCTTTTAGTTGGAATGATGGCTTCTATTCCAACCGTTACACGTGGTTAACGGGTTCCTTAACCTTCACCAAGGGGCCGCATGCCTTAGCATTCGTGGGAGGCGGAAACGCCGATTCTAAGTCGGCCGTTGTGACTACGGTCACACCTGTGCAAAACACCGGCAGTATTTACAATGTCATCTACACGTACACGAAGGGGGCTTGGATCATTCAGCCCTATTACCAGTACACTGACGTTCCGACCAACCTGAAGATCGGCATCGCCAATGGCGCCTCGACAAATGGCGCGGCGATCCTGGTGAGTCGCGCCTTCAAACACGGCTTCTCGCTCGCGGGGCGCGGGGAATATATCTCGAGCACGGGGAGCGCCTCTCAGCGATCTGTGAATCTGATTTTCGGTCCCGGCAGCGGGGGCGCATCGCTCACTGCGACGCCTACCTTGCAATTGGCAGGCTTCTTCGTTCGCGGAGATATTTCCTGGGTTGATGCAACCAACTCCACGCCGGGTGATACCTTCGGTCCCGCGGGTATGAACACCAACCAGTTTCGGGCCGTGGGTGAAATAGGATTCATGTTTGGCGAGAACGTGGTCGCGAAGAAGTAGCAAATCGAGGCCCGTGAGCCGCTGAGGCCGGGAGGATCGATCCCCCGGGGGGCGGATCTCCCCTCCCATCCTCGAGTGGCTTCATTCAGCAGTCTCTGCGAGCTGCTGTTGTCGTGCCGCTAAATTACGGTAGGACTGTGCTTCCTTGCGCAGCCTTTTCGCAACGGAGTCGTAACGTGCTGCTGTATTAAGCGCCATGATGTTCTTTATCACAGGGCTATTGCGAGAAGCCTCGGCGGCCTGTTCATTTGCCGCGGCTTCGGCATCCAGGCTGTCTGCCTTGGCACTGCAGTAGGCCGCGATGCGCACATGATCTTCGGGTGTCTTGGCAGTCTTGAGAGCAGACCTGAGGTCTCTGGCGTTCATAATAAACTGCGGCATCTGCGCGCCCGAGCCGAGGCTTCCGAAGGCCAGCGTCATCATCAAAAGCGTTTGACAGAATATTCTGGTGCACATGTTAAACCTCCATCCCGATGGGTTCTGAGTGGCTGGCACGGCCGCGCTCAGAGTATTGTTTTTCGGTCGTGCCCTGAACGTCCGCAGAACCCCACGCTCTAAAGGTATGCGGGAAGATGTGAAAAAGGCATAAGGAAGGACTAAGGAATTTGGGAAGACAAGGTGCTATTCGCTTATACGCCGCAGTCAACAAATGGATGGGTCATGACTTAACCCTGTACGATTGCATAACGTGAACGAGGAGGCCGCAAGGGCAACAGCCATGCAGGGCAATGCAAAAATGCGGTCTCTCTACAATTCAAAAAAGGAGTGTGAAGATGGCAGAGAACACCTCAACTGAAATGAAACCCACACTGGGTTTGACGGGCTTAACAATGAATGCCATGGCGCTGATTGCCCCCGGGGCCTTTCTGTGGCTCACCTTCCTCCCACAGGCAACTGAGGGCACCACAGCGCCGGCCATGTGGCTGGGAATCTTCGTGGCCTTGCTCCTTTGCCTGGCCACGGCGGTTTCCTATGCTGAGTTGGCGAAGTTATATCCGGGTCCTGGGAGCTCGTATTTCTTTGCGGAACAGTCTTTTCTCAACCACGACAAAGCGTGGCGCTATGCCCGCCTTTCGAAGTTCATTGTCGGCTGGGCATCCCACCTTTACTACTGGATTTACCCCGGTGTGATGGTGGCCGTCACCGGAATTTTTGTGGGTTATGTAGTCGGAACTCTGTGGCCGAATTTCATGAATGCCACGAATCCTGGCCCGGCATTCATGATGGCGGTCGCCATCATATTCTCGTTTGCGGTGTCCTACATCGCCTACCGGGGCGTGGTCGGCTCAACGGCGGTGAACATTGCCATCAACGTGATCCAGATCAGCGCCCTGCTGGTGTTTTCGGTGATGGCATTGAGCTACCGCATGAACCACCCGCCGGGGAGCGTCGCCTGGCAGTTTGATTCCACTTCCGGGGAGGCCTACAACTACGAGTTCGCCACTCAGAAAACGACTGCAAACGGGCAGACCACGGACACGATCGTGCGCGACTCCGCGGGTGTGCCCCAACCCAAGCTGGACGCCTCCGGCAAGCCCGTGCCGTTCCACATTGATTACCCGACTCAGGACGCGAGCGGAAACTTCCTGTCCCACCCCAACGCGGCGTCGGTAATCCGGGCCCATAATTGGGGCTGGGTCTTTGTGCAGGCGACGGTGGCCATCCTGATTCTGGTGGGGTTTGAATCGGTGACGGCCATGGGGGGTGAGGCGATGGATCCCAAACGCCATATTCCCATAGCGGTGATCACCTCACTACTGGTGCAGGGATTATTCTGCTATTTGATTGAGTATTTCTGCGCCAACTATTTCCTGAACAGCGGGTACACCATGCAGAACGCCAGCGGCTCCGCCGCCCCCATCGGCGACATGATGGTGACGGTGGGCGACGCTCTCTTCGGTCCCGGCCGTGGCAGAATCTTCATGCTCTGTGAGGCCGTGACGGTGTTCCTGGCGCTGATCGGCACCACGCTCTCCTGCATCAACACCGGTGCGCGTGTCACCTACGCCATGGGCAAAGACGAGGAGGTGCCGGAACACTTCGGGATGTTGCACGGCGAAAAACTGACGCCACACCGCGCCATCTGGACGCTGGCGACAATATCCGCGGTGATCGGTTGCGTGGCTCTCCTCATGGTGTTCGGCGATGCCTCAGCTCCAGCGGATGCAGCGATCCAGGCACTCCCGCATGGCTTCTGGTCGAGCTTCGGCTACCTGACCCACGATAAGATGGCCGCCCTGCCCAATTCGCTCCTGGCCATCACACTGGCGTCGAACTTCGGAACGTTTCTGCTGTACGGATTCAGTTGCGTGATCTGCATCGTGGCCTACCGCAACCACGCCAGCTACAGTTTTATCCGCCATATGGCGGTGCCGGTGTTCGGAGTGGTGGCGAATATCGCCTGCATGGCGTTTTACCTGATTGGACCCTTCATGGGTTACGGTACCAAGATGGAACCCTTGTTGGCTCTGGGCGTCGCCGCAGTCTGGGCCATCTTTGGCGGAATCTACTTTGTGCGTTCGAGCAAGAAGAAGAAGCGAACGACCTTGATTGAGAGCAAGGCGGCAGCTTCCAAGGCTGCAAGTGTTGCGTAGAGCTTGCCAAAAGTAGGGCGATGACGGTAGAACTTTTTCGCGGGAAGCACCGCTGCGGCGGCTAGGCAGGCGGCTGCCGCAGCAGGAAGGGGACCTCCGTCAACCTGGAGGCGGTTCGGGAGTTGACTAGGCGCTTTCCCGATCCGGCGGACGGATTGTTCACGAGTCTAGCGCAGCCAGAGCCGGACAGTGGCGCGTGAGGCAGAGAGACAACGCCGCCGTTGTGAAAGCTCTGGCAGATTGGGGCAACCCCTTCTCGAACCGCGAGCCCGGCCCTCTGCTTTCCCCTCACGGCCAATTCACGGTCATGGCGTAGATTTCCCGAGCCTCGACGCGGCGAGCCACCAGTGGGGAATCATCTGGCGCGAGGCCCAGCCAATCGCGGTCGGTTTGTCTATTCAGGCTGGCCACGCGCTCGACCCTGCCGCCGGGAATTCCGACTAGAAAAACGGCGCGATCCCCGGCAATGGGTTCGCCATTGAAGTAGATGGCCTCTTCATGGCGCGACCAGATGACATCAGGAATGAGCGTCAGGGAAGCAAGCTTGGTCCATCGGCGGGTGCGAAAGTCGAAGAGCATCAGGGTGCGCGAATCTTCCGTCAAGGCGGAGAGGTATCGTCCGTCGGGCGACCACCGCGCCGTCCACAAGCCTTCGGAACCCGGAACGTCCGACATTTGCCGGGTTTCCAAATCGAAGGTGTGGATCACCAGCTTGCCTGCGGTTCGTTCCGGAGCCTGCGTCATTCCCCCCAAGGCCAGATGCCTGCCGTTGGGCGACCACGTAGGCGCACCCTCTTCGTCATTGACCGAAGTCACCGGTGCGTAGGCGCCGCCCTCCGCCGAAACCACGCGCACTCTCCACGAAGCACCCTCATCTTTCCCCTTTCCCATAAACGCAATCCATTTTCCGTCGAC
>JASHTO010000055.1 GCA_030040515.1 Terriglobia bacterium | reverse complement strand
TACCCGCAACGGAAACTTCCACACCGACGCCGACGGAAATCTCCTGACGGCTACGCAAGACGCGGTGATGGGTGACGAAGGTCCAGTGGTGCTTCCCGGCGGCGATATCACTTTTAGCTCCGACGGAACGATTTCGCAGCAGGGTGCGGTGGTGGCCAACTTGAAGCTGGTGACCTTTTCCTCCGGGACCAACATTTCGTCGGAAGGGAATTCGTATTACTCGGCGCCGCAGGGATCCGAGCAGCCCGATGATGATCCGCGCCTTTCGCAAGGCATGTTGGAGGGTTCCAACATGAATCCCGTTTCGGGCGCTGTGGGATTGATTACGCTTCAGCGGCACGCGCAGCTCCTGACGCAGGCGCTCTCGATTTTTCACACGGTATTCAACGCCGCGCCCGCGCAGGATCTTTCAAGAGTGAGTTGAGGGCAAAGGAGTCGATATGTTACGTGCTTTGTACACCGCGGCGAGCGGAATGCTCGCCCAGCAGCTCAATCTCGATACTATTGCCAACAACCTGGCCAACGCCAGCACGGTGGGCTTTCGCGAGACCCGGCTGCAATTCCAGGATTTGATCTACCAGGAGCTGGTGGTGCCGGGCAGCGCGGCGACGCAGCAGACCACCGTTTCCGCGGGGTTGCAAATCGGCCTGGGCACGCGCGCCGCGTCGTCCGAAGTTCTCCAATTGCAGGGTGAATATGAAAACACGGGAAATTCTCTCGACCTGGCGATTCAAGGGGCGGGCTTCTTTCAGGTTCAGCAAACCAACGGTCAAATCGCCTACACACGCGCCGGGAGCTTTCAGGTGAATCAATCGGGGAACGTGGTGACGGCCAACGGTGACATTCTGGAGCCGGCCATCAACATTCCCACCGCGGCCACGGCCGTCAGCATCGGCACGGACGGGACGGTTACGGTTACTTTGCCGGGGCAGACCGCTTCTCAACAGGTGGGTGTGATCCAGTTGGCCACTTTCCCCAACCCCGCAGGTCTGTTGAGCAACGGCAGCGGCCTCTTTACCCAGACCACCGCCTCGGGTGATCCCATCGTGGGCACGCCCGGCGGCACCGAAGGCTTGGGAACGTTGCAGCAAGGCATGCTGGAAGATTCCAACGTCAATGTGGTGGATGAATTCATCCAGATGATCGTCACCCAGCGCGCCTATGAGTCCAATTCGAAAGTGGTTTCTGCGGCTGACCAGATGTTGCAGGACGTGAACAACATGGTCCACTAGAAAAGGCATTTTCCATGCTTGCTGTTTCCAAGAACTTCGTGGTTTTCTCGCTCGGAATTCTGCTGTTTTTGCCACCTGCGCAAAATGTGCATGCCGCCGATGCGCCGCTTTCCAAGGCGCTGCTCCAACCTTCCGAAGAAAGCGAAGTGGTTCCGCGGCGTGCGCCCCGGCCGCTCTCGCGCGGCGAAATCTTTCGTGCCATCGAGCTGGGCTTGGCACAGAAGGGACTTGCGGGCGAGCGAGCCCTGCGGCCGGAGGACTTGAGAATTCAATCCTCCCTGCCCGAGCGTGGGGCGGACGTGGGACTGGAGGTTAAATCCATCGGCTACGATCCCATCCGGCGCGAGACGGTCTTCGAGTTGTGGGCATCGCATGAACCGCAATACCTGCCCTTCAAAGTTACAACGCGAATCGATCCGCAGAGCCTGGGACTTGCAGTGCGGCTCGCCGGGATGCCGGATGACTCCGCCCCGAGCGCCGGCGCTCCAAGCGGCAGGGAAAAGGCGAAGGTCGCTCCCAAGCCGCCGGTCCTCGCCAGGCCGGGAAAACCCGCGACCCTGATCATGCAGGGCCAGAATCTGCGCGTCACGCTTTCAGTAGAACCGCTTCAGCCGGGGACGAAAGGTCAGTGCATTCGGGTCCGCGACCTGAGCACGTCGCGTGTGATGAGCGCGGAAGTTGTAGACGAGGGATTGTTGGAAGCGAGTTTCTGAAATGGAGAAAGGGATGGATTGCACCGCAATGAATTCGAGGATTAAAAATCCAAGCTCGAAGCTCACACAGCGAAGCCGCTGCATGGCGATCCAGCGTTGGCTGGCCGTGGCACTTTGTCTGACCGCTTTGCCGGCGCGGGCGATGCTCTTCAAGAAAAAGGCCAAGCCCACGAAGGACGATCTGGCCGATTACATCGAGCGCGTCAAGGGGACGCAAGCCCCCACACCCACCACCGGCAGCCTGTGGACGCCTCAAAGCCCGTATTCAGACCTGACGAGCGACTACAAGGCGCGCAATGTGAATGACATTGTGGTGATTCAGGTCGTGGAATCGACCACGGCTTCCGAGGACGGCGCGGTGAAATCGCAGCGGACTTATTCCGCGAGTTCGTCAATAGCGGGATTCTTCGGCACGCCGGGGGCGAATAACGCTTTGCAAAACCTCTTCGCGCCGAACTCCTCGCAGAATTTGAACGGCCAGGCGCAGACGTCGTCTGATTCCGCCCTCACCACCAGCCTTTCGGGCCGGGTGGTCGACGTCCTGGCCAATGGGTATTTGGTGATCGAGGCCCAGCGCCAGGTTTACATGAACAATCAACACCAGATGATGATCATTCACGGCGTAGTGAGACCGGATGACATCAGCTCATCCAACACCATTCCCTCCACCTCTGTCAGCAACCTGGAAGTTGAGCTGCAAGGCAAAGGTGTGATTAGTGACGGTGTTGCGCCGCCCAACCGATTGGTGCGGCTGATTTTGAAACTCGTGGGGTTCTAGGGCCATGCGGTCAATCTTCAGAGTGTTGGTGTTCGGGTTGGTGATATTTCTGGTTGCGGCGGCACTGCCGGCGGCGGACGCGCCCACTTACACGGTTCGACTGGGCGATGTGTCGTCGGTGGAAGGCGTTCGGGACAATCTGCTGATCGGATATGGCATGGTGGTGGGGCTGCACGGCACAGGCGACAGCCAGCAGACATTGTTCTCGGTCCAGACGCTCGCGAATCTTCTCCAGAAAATGGGCGTGCAATTCACGGCCTCGGCCGTCGTGGTGAAAAACGTGGCGGCGGTTTTTGTGACGGCCACTCTCCCGCCCTTTGCCCGTCCGGGAACGCCGATCGACGTGACCGTTTCCTCGATTGGCGATGCGAAGAGTCTGGAAGGTGGAACGCTGCTATTCACCACGCTGCACGGGCCGGATGGCCAAATGTGGGCGACCGCGCAGGGGTCTTTGGAGAACGGCGGATACTCAGCGGGTGGAAGAGGGAATTCAGTGCAGGTCAATCATCCTAACACCTCGCGCATTCCCGCCGGCGGAATCGTTGAGCGCGACGCTTCCATGGATTTAAGCCACCTCGCGCACCTCTCGCTTCTCCTGCGCGACCCGGATTTCCAAACCGCCACGGATGCCGCCGCGACCATTGACGGCGCATTCGGCAAAGGCACGGCGCGCGCTGTGGACAGCCGCCGCATCGAGATTCGCGTGCCATCCCCCGACCCCGATGTGGTTTCCGCAATGCTGGCCAAGGTGCAGGCGCTAAAGGTGGCGATTTATCCCCAGGCAAAAGTGGTGGTGAACGAACGCACGGGAACGATTGTAATGGGGCAGGAAGTCAC
>JASHTO010000589.1 GCA_030040515.1 Terriglobia bacterium | reverse complement strand
TATTTCTCGAAGGCATCCTTGCGAAAGGCCATATTCGCGCCGTAGGGGGGGCGTGTGAGGGGGCCCGCCCGGTTCCTGGGTCGAAGGCCACGAACGGTCCCATGGTTGCCGGATCGTCGGTGGAAAGCCAGCGAGGGATCGGTCCCGGCCAAACGGGAACAATCCGCCCTCCCGAACCTGCCCATTCGCCATCCCTCAGCGATGATGCCAGATTTTGAAGCCACATTGGGTCAATGGTGACATCGTCATCCGTGAAGGCTAAAATGTCCCCACGCGCCTCTCGAATCCCCGCATTCAGCGCATGAGATTTGCCCTGCTTGGGCTCAAACAGATAACGGAAGCGGCCCGGATATTGCTGGCAAAAGTCCTCCACCACGGCGCGTGTCTGGTCATTCGAATTATTGTCGACCACCAGAACTTCCCACTGGTCCGGTTCGGGAAGCCGCAAAGCCGCAGCGCTTTCAAGGGCCTTCACCAGGCTGTGGCAGCGGTTATACGTGCACAGAATGACCGTGGTTATCATTGACGGGAGGTAGCTCTTTCGAATTCGACTTACCGGAACCGGCCAGTACACGCGGACAGAGGGCGCATACCAAAGGCGTTCGCCCGCGTTGAGCAGTCATCGCACGAACTCAGTACCTTTGCTATGGATTTGGCCCCCGGAATCCGCCGAAATCAAATATTCACAATTGGGACTTCACATCTGAGGACGCTTTGGTCCACTGGAATGAGATCATTTTCGGGCCGAGACGTTGATGAGTTCTCGAAATTGAGCGGCAATGACCTCTGGAGAGAACTGGCTCCTGGCTCGTTCCCTGGCGGCCGCGCCCATCCGTCTCCTCGCTTCTGGATTCTGATAGAGGAAGATTAACGCATCGGCCAAATCGCCCGGGGACTCCTCCGGCACCAAGATGCCCGTTTCGCCATCCACCACTGCGTCCGGAATGCCGCCGCTTCTTGATCCCACTGCCGGAACACCAAATGCCGCAGCCTCTACGAAAGCTATTCCGAAGCCTTCCTGCCAGGGAATCGTCGGTTCACAACGGGATGGCATCACAAAAACATTCCCTTGCCGCAAGAGCCGCCATTTGCTCTCACCCTGAACGCCGCCCTGAAAGTGGATTTTGTCCCTCAAACCCATTTCATCGACAAGCTCCTCGAGTGACCGTCTTTCGGGGCCATCACCGCCAACTTCATACCGAAAGGGAGTTCCTCTTTCCGCGAGAATTTTCAAGGCGCGGATTACGATATCAATGCCCTTCCCTCTCACGAGCCTGCAAATCGTCACAAGATTGAGGCAATCGTCCTTCCCGCTCGTGGGCTCACGGGCAGCAGACTCCCGAATCACCTCCTCCGATACTGGACAATGAACCACTTTGACCTGGTCGGCGGAAAGCTTCCACTTTTCAAGCAACAACTTGGTGTGATGAGAGTTAGCAGCTATCCAGCTTGCACCCTTTAGCATCGAACGTCTTATAACAAGATCGTTCATTTTGTTATTCCGAAGCTGGCAAATCTCAGAGTCGTGCGCGATGATCCCGTATGACTGCTGCCGTTCAATTAGAGACAACGCAAGAGGGTAGAGGTTTACGTTCAAATGGACAAATACGACTGCCGCTGGTTTCTCCTTCGCCAAAACCCCCTCGAATCTTGCAATTGAGTCGGTCGATGCGGCGAACAGGTCAAGGTGTTCCACAACAGCCCGACAGCGAGGGCTCAGACAGCGTAGGATTTCCAGAAAGCTCACACATTTTCTACCCAGCCAGTTTGCGGGTTTAGCATCACGCTCTATCTGCAGTGGGATCAAACATCTGTAGCACGCTTCGTTGGGTGCAATAAACTCAATCTCATCGGGTTGAACGGCTGCCAACACCTTGACTGAGGTGCCGAGGCTTCTGAGGCCTCGCTCCAGGGTGTCGACGTATTCGGCGACCCCTCCAGGGCGTATCATTGCACCGCGCCAGTCGGAGGCTATAAGGACGACACCCTTGTTGTCCATTACACACCTTTGTGTCGCAAATCAACTCCAAAATGCCGATGCCTATTGGTCGCTAAATTAAGGTCTACGGCGCACCGCGTAGACAGTAAGATCGCCCCCGACCCTGGTAGGGTTATAGCCATGCTGCACGACGTACCGTTCGTATTCGGGGGCGCGCTGATTTGTATATGGCCGGCCCCGATCATCCTCATCTTGGAATACGACCTCGTCGGATTCGCGTATGCTAGAGAAATCGCCTTCGATTGGGACGCCGGAAATGGCCTGATACGCTAACGTGTCAACTTCAATTTGAGTTCCGGTCGGCCAAAACTCGCTGGCGAGATCCATCAGGTTCTTGTTGAAGGTTGGACTATCGGTCGCCAGCAAGATGCGCCGCGAATTGCACCGGGCAGCGTCGGCCAGGACCGCATCGCATCGACTGATGCTTTGCTTGTCGGCGCGATGTCGCGTCGGTACGCCAGCCACAACCAAGCCACAGAACGCGAGAGCTGCAGCGAGCGCAGCAGATGAGCGGCTTAAGGGAGGAACTTTGCCCGAAATGAGGATACCCGTCAAGAAAGGTAAAGCTACAATCGCTGGATATTCAAACCGGATCTCGCGGTTCCCGGACAGGAGGACAACCGTGGCGAAACCGGCGATGATCGGGAGCGGCAGAACATCCGGGTCAAACAGATTTATTCGCTTTCTGGCTAAAAGGTACATGAGCGCAAGTGCGATCAACACAAAAGACACGAGCAAGCCCGGTGAATCCTTAATACTCACGCGGACATATTCTCCCAGAGTCTGGTAGTAGAACTTCGCCAGCGAGCCGAAGGATGATGCATGGGCGTTGTCGAACGCCTGTTTGCCCCATCGAATCAAATAGATGGCAGAAGGCGCCGACCAGCAGGCAAATGCGAGCAGGGCCGTAAGAGCGCGCCGTAGCCCAGCGTAATGAATCCTTAAAAAAAACACGGTCGGTAGGACCGCAAGAACAAAAAAAAGAAAGCTGAGTTTCGTCATTGCTCCCAGCGAAAGTATAGTCCCCCGCAAGACGCCCCGAACAACCGAGCCACGGATGGAGGGGCAATGCATCCTAGCTTCATAGGGGATTAGGAGCACGGCCGCCAGGCAGGTCCACGCGAAAAGGCTGTCCGCCATAAAGCCGGGCGCGACGTAACGCACAGTCCCTCCCCGCTGGAAAGGTCCGAGGGACGCGAACACGCATGCACTCGCCGTTAAAAGAAGGGCCGGCTTCATACCGACGCGCAATAACAGATATAAACACAAGGCCGCCAGGAGCGATACCGCCGCAGCCAGCGTAATAAAGCACTTGCCGGCAGCGTCCCAGGTTTGAATTGGGCCCCAAGGGATGCCCAGCAGCGTCATGGCGGGCGGGCGGATGCTCACCATCGCGGCGCCAAGTCCATGTGCATTCCCGGACCAAAAGGCCCTGCTGACCGCGACAGCCCTTTCCAGGTAGTCCGCATCATCCCACCTGAAAATGTAAGGTGTATAGCTGATGAAGGTAGGTCCGACGCACAACGCGAAGAGTGCGCCCGTCACCAGCCACTTCAACTTGTTTAAATTGACTGCCACTTCCTAACCCATTGGATCTAGGTAATGACTTCACTGTTTAGAGGGGGTTCAAAGGACCGTCGGGAATGACGCTAGAATCCCTGTCCCACCTGACCCAGAATCCGGACCAAGCCTTCTCGATCACAGCGCGAGGCAACCACCTTACCAACCTTTTCCAATCGAACGCATAATTAATGGACGCCAACCCTCGCCGATGAAAATCCCAGAACTCCCTGGTCTCACGGTGTCGCGCGCAGGCGCATTTCGTAAGAAACAAGAAGTATTCCCGTTCGGCACGCTTAAGGTAATGGTGGTACTCCTCGCGTGAAAGGTAGTCCTTGCCGTGGGCGACGAGGAACGTAAGACGCAAAAAAGGCCCGAGATCAAACTGGCGCAAGCGAGACATCATCCCGCCGTTATCGTAGCGTGAATAGCTCAGCACCTGATGGATAAACCCGAAATCCCAGGTGCGCAGCAAATCAAAGCAAACATGCCCGTCCTCAAAGGGCGCATATCGCTCATCATAAAATGGGCTTCGCGACCTGACGGCTTGGGAGCGAAGAAGTGAAGAAGTCGGTGAACCGAAAACGTACTTGCCCTTCAAGAAAAAAAGCCGGCTGGCATCCCGGCCTGGCACATAGAGGCTCGGATAAGGCAGACCGTCCAGACGAATTTCGTCTTCCAGTTGATAGGCAGCCACGACACCCACCGAAGGATGCGCCTCGGCTACTTCCACCATGGCCCTGATGCAATCCGGAAATATCCAGTCGTCCGCCTGAACCATCTTGCAATACTTGCTATCTGGCGAAATGCAAGTTAGAGCAAAATTATAGTTCTGCACCTGGTTCAGGAAGGATTCCGTACGGATAACCCGAATCTTGCCAGGAAATCTTGAAGCGTAATGAGCCGCGATTTCAGAGGACCCATCGGTGCTGAAATTGTCCACCAGGACATAATCCCAGTTCTCGTAGGTCTGGTGCAGCACGCTCTCGATGCACTCGCGGAGGTAATCGCGAGTGTTATAGAAGGGGGTCACGACGCTAACCAAGGGCGTGGATTCCAAACTGTTTCCTCAACTACGCCCTGCCCGGGCAAATTCGGCCAGAGTGTCGAATTGCCGAATTGAAGCGAAAAGGCTCCGTTGTTGGTAATCTGCGATCTGGTCGACGATGATTTTCTTCCGGGACTCCACATGCCTAAGAGTCTTGATCACATCATCTGATGTGAAGTCCCGAATGCGCAAAAGGTGATCGGTCTGCCCGAGGTCTTCCATCACCCAGTCCACCTTGGGATCGAAGGAAAT
>JASHTO010000588.1 GCA_030040515.1 Terriglobia bacterium | reverse complement strand
CACGTGGGCGCGGGCGACGAAGTCCTGATCACCGCGCTCGAGCACCACTCGAACATCGTGCCCTGGCAGATTCTGTGCGAGGAAAAGGGCGCGCGGTTGCGCGTGGGACCCATCAACGACCGCGGCGAATTGATTTTGGGCGAATTTGAAAAACTGCTGAGCGAGCGCACCAAGATCGTGGCGGTGGCCCACGTTTCTAACGCCCTCGGCACCATCAATCCAGTGAAGCAAATTGTCGCCATGGCCCATGCGCGCAAGATTCCCGTGCTGATTGACGGCGCCCAGGCGGCTCCCCACCTGAAGATTGACGTGCGCGCGCTCGACGCGGATTTTTATGCGATCTCCGGCCACAAGATGTTCGGGCCCACGGGCATCGGAGCGCTTTATGGCAAGGCGCATCTGCTCGAATCCATGCCGCCTTATCAGGGCGGGGGCGACATGATTCTGAACGTGACGTTTGAGAAGACCATCTACAACCACATCCCCAACAAGTTTGAAGCGGGAACGCCCAATATCGCCGCGACCATCGGCCTGGGCGCTGCCATCGATTACCTGACGGGCGTGGGAATGGAGAACGTCGCCTCCTACGAGCACGCGCTGCTCGCTTACGCGACGGAAGCCATCGGGCAGATTCCCGGCGTGCGGCTGATCGGCACGGCGCGTGAGAAGGCCGGCGTGCTCTCCTTTGTGGTGGATGGAATCCACCCGCACGATGTGGGCACCGTGCTCGACCAGGAAGGAATCGCCGTGCGCACCGGCCACCATTGCGCTCAACCGGTGATGGAACGTTTCGGCGTGTCCGCCACGGTTCGCGCTTCGCTGGCGTTCTACAATACCAAGCAGGAAATCAACGCCCTGGCGGCGGGGCTGGAGCACGTAAAGAGAATGTTTGCGTGAGGGAATCAGGAGATCAGATGATCGGGAGATCGGTTGATCGGATGAACAAACGACCACAGGGCTCCTGCTCACCCGATCATCGGATCATCCGATTACCCGATTCGACGAGGATAAGCAGAGGACTATGTCAGATTTGAATTCGCTCTACCAGGAAGTCATTCTCGACCACAGCAAGCGGCCGCGGAATTTTCACGCCATTGAGAATGCGGACCATCGCGCCAACGGCTCCAATCCGCTTTGTGGCGACAAGGTGATCATTTATCTGCACCTGGTCGGCGACCGCATTGAAGACATCAGCTTTCAAGGCTCCGGCTGCGCCATTTCCACCGCGTCCGCATCTATTCTTACGGAGACGCTGAAGGGCAAGACGCGCAAGGAGGCGCAGGTATTATTCGAGGCGTTTCACAAGTTGGTCACAGGCCAGCCTATGGATTCGGCCGGCGGCCCGCCGCTCGGCAAACTTGCGGTCTTTTCCGGCGTCTCGGAATTTCCGGTGCGCGTTAAGTGCGCGTCACTTGCCTGGCACACGCTGCGCAGCGCGCTGGACAATAGCGCGGCCGTGGCCAGCACGGAGTGAGGGAAGAACGAAACTCGAAATTTGAAACTCGAAATTCGTGGCGAGTTTCGGATTTCGAGTTTCGAATTTCGCCTTGAGGATGGGCCTTATGTCTGAACCTATTACACCACCGTCTTCCGCGCCGGCTCCCTCGGCGCCGCTGAACGTCTCCGAGGTTGTGGCGTTGCAAGACAAGGTCGTCGAGAAAATCCGCACCTGCTACGACCCGGAAATTCCCGTGAACATCTACGACCTGGGCTTGATCTACAAGGTCAACGTGGAGCCGAGCGGCGACGTTTACGTCAAAATGACCCTCACCGCGCCGGGCTGCCCCGCCGCCGGCACGCTTCCCGGCGAAGTGGAAGACAAGATCGTAGTCATTCCCGGAGTGAAAGCCTGCAAGGTAGAAGTGGTGTGGGAGCCACCCTGGGACAAGAACATGATGTCAGAGGCCGCAAAGCTTCAGTTGGGGTTCTTCTGAGCTTCAGCCACCCCTTGCAATCACCGATTTTGTAGCGGCGCTCTACGAGCGTCGCATTCTACGGGCTTGCGACGGCAAGCCCCCGCGACGGTCGATAGACCGCCGCTACAGAAGTCAACCCATGACGACTTCTCCACTCAACGACTATCACGTTTCGCAGGGGGCCACGCTCGGGGAATATCACGGGGCGATAGTTCCCGCGCGCTTCACGGATGCCGCGGCGGAGAACCGCGCGGTGCGCACGGCCTGCGGGATGTTTGACTTTTCATTCCGCGCCAAGTTCCGCCTGAAGGGCCGCGACCACGCGAAGCTGCTCCAGCGGCTGGTTTCAAACGACGTCAAGAAGCTCACGCCCGGGCAGGGAACTTACGCCACGCTTCTGAACGCGCAGGGACACATTGTGGTGGACCTGCGATTGTACTGCGCCGAAGACAGTTTCATCGCCGATACCGACGCGGACCTGCGCGACAAGGCCATTCAAGCCTTTCGCAAGTACATTATTGCCGATCAGGTGGAGCTCGAGCCGCTCGACCTTTTCGCCATCGCGTTCCAGGGCGTGCGCGCGCGTGGATTATTGGAGAAAACGCTGCACATTGACCTTCCGGCAATGCAGGAATTCGACCACTTCGCGTCGAATTACGCGGGCTTCCCCGTCCGTGTGGTCCGCGCTTCCAGCACGGGCGAAGAGGGTTACGAAGTGTGGGTGAACGCCACCGGCATGGAACCGGTCTGGGGCGCGGCGTGCGGCCAGTCGCCGACCTATGACATGCTCGCCTGTGGCAGCGAAGCGCTCGAAAGCCTGCGCATCGAAGCGGGCATTCCGCGCTACGGCTCGGAACTGGGCGAAGACGTGATTCCCCTTGAAGCCGGCCTGCTGAACGCCATCAGCTTCAACAAGGGCTGCTACATCGGCCAGGAAATTGTCGAGCGCGCGCGGAGCCGCGGCCATGTGAACTGGAAGTTGATGGGCCTGATTGTGACGAATGGGCAACCGCTCCAGCCCGGCGAGAAAGCGGTGGTTGATGGAAGAGAAGTGGCGGAGGTAACCAGCTCATGCTTGTCGCCCACGCTTGGAAAGCGGATTGCGCTGGCATATATTCGCCGTGAATTCGCTGAGCCCGCCACTCAATTAAGATTTGCCCAGGGCGGCGCCGCGGAAGTGGCCGCGCTGCCCTTGGTTGCCTCGGCTCAAGCCGCGCATTCTTGAGCTTGCATCTCCGGCAACTGAAAAAGGTGATCAGCCAATCTGCAAGGCCATGAGGGCAAAAGATCCGGCGATCACCAGCACGGAAAGCAGGGCAAGCGTATTCCAAAGGTTTTCACTGGGGCGCGTTGCGGGCTCCCCCTCCGGAACGAGATAACCGAGGATGAAGCCGCTCACCAGGCCCCCAATGTGCGCGGCGTTATCCACATTGAAAAAGATGCTAAAGATCGCGATGTAGATCACCCAACGCCAAAGCTGGCTGCGATATTCCTTTCCCAGGTGGCCGTGATGAAAGCTCGCTCCAATCAAGATTCCGATAAGTCCCATGATGGCGCCGGACGCTCCTGCCGACAACCCGAATGGGGACCACCAAAGACTCAACAGGAATCCCACGACGCCCGTCACCAGATAGAGAACCGTGAATTTGGCGGCGTTAAAGAGCGATTCCACTTCCGGACCCAAATCCACCAAGCACCACATGTTCATTCCGATGTGGAACAACCCAACGTGCAGAAACATGGCGGTGACCAGCCTCCACCATTGGCCGGTCAGGATGTAGGGGGCTTTGGCGCCCAGCCGCAGGAGGACTTGATTGCTGATTCCTCCCAGGGCGGATGCTCCTCCGGCATTCTGCGTCATGTACCACTCGACAGCATAGAGCGCGAGGTTGATGGCGACCATCACGGAGCTGGCAGTGGTGGGAATGGGAATGACGCCCATCAGGCGGCCGGGCGTGCCACCGCCGCCGCGGGCGCGCACCGGACCGGCCGACTCGCCGCAGAGAGGACACACCTTGGCGTCACGATCGATCAGAGCCCGGCAGTGCGGGCACATGCGAACTGAACTGGCAGGTGCACTGTCCTGACTTCCAAAGGACGAAGAGAATTTTTTCTTGAGCCGCTGCCATTGGAACCACAGTTTTGGAGGTAGGGACATTCCCAAGCCTTTTTCTACAAGCGTAATTCCAAATTATATCCGACGTATCGAGTCTTCTGGAATTTCATTTGTCGCGCGAGCGCTGCTTGGTTAGAATTACCACTCGGGATGGGAGCTGGGTCATGAAATTCGAAGATGCGGGACGTGCTCTCGACCGCGAACTCGACAAGTTGCGGAAGAGCTTTGACGAAAATGTCCGTCCCCAAACCCGCCAGGAGATGGCGGAGTATTTGCGCAAGGCCGCGGATCGCCTGACGAAACTGGCAGAACGCCTGGAAAAGGCGCAACACTGACCTCGTGCTGAGTTCCCTGACGGAAACGCCGCACCAAAGAATGCTATCGCTCGCCGCCCGAGCGGGTGTGGCGATGGCCCTGCTTTTCTCCGCCGCCGGATGCCGGCACCGCCACGAGACGACGCCTCCTACCTCCCAGGGAATTCCGCCGCCTGCTCCCGGTACGGCGCCGGCTTCTACAGGCGCTCCGGGGACTTCCGCCGCGCCCATCGTTCAGGGAGAAGAAGGAGTCGCTTCCTGGTACGGAATTCCCTATCACGGACGCCGCACGGCGAGCGGCGAAATCTATGACATGTACAAGATGACTGCTGCGCACCGAACTTTGCCCTTCGGGACGCAAGTGCGCGTCCACAATCTCGATAACGGCCGAGACGTAATGGTGCGGATCAACGACCGCGGGCCCTTCGTGGAAGGCCGCATCATTGATCTCTCCAAAGCCGCCGCGCAGGCCATGGGCATGCCCGGCCTGGCACGAGTGCGGCTTGAAATCCTGGGGCTCGGCGAGTCTCCCGAACCAGCGGTTTTCGCCGTGCAGGTCGGCGCCTTTCGTGATCCCGCCAACGCCGGGCGGCTAAAGGCGCTGATCGAACCGACCTACGGCCCTGTGGTCATCCAGAGTTACGATCGTGGTGATGGCGTGTTCTACCGCGTGCGCGTGGGCCGTGAGAATTCCGAGGCCGCAGCGCAGGAATTGGCGGGAAGAATTCGCAGCGCGAACCTGGCGTCGCAAATCTTCGTGGTGAGGATGAACTGATGATGGATTGTCTCTTTTGCCAGATCATTGACCGAAAAATTCCCGCCCAAATCGTTCACGAGGATGAACACGCCGTGGCGATTCAGGACATCAACCCGCAAGCGCCGGTGCACCTGCTGGTGATTCCGCGCAAGCACATCACCTCGTTGGCGGACGGCCGCGCCGAAGATGAAGCGCTGCTCGGCCATCTCCACCTGTTGGCGGCACGATTGGCGCGTGAACAGGGGTTGGAGCCGAAAGGCTACCGCACCGTGATCAATAGCGGCGCCGGCGCAGGGCAATCGGTGTTCCATTTGCACATTCATGTGCTGGGTGGGCGAGCGTTTCAATGGCCGCCGGGATAATGCGGCCCCGGGTCGCGTTGGGCGGGTGCTTTCGCTGACCTGTATGCATCTCCGCTAGTGCACCACGGCGAGCAGATTCTCTTCATCAATCATTACGCGCAGGGGTTTGCCTGGCGCCGTGAATTTGAAACTGCCTCTATCGGAACTGACCACCACCTGCCCCGGCGCGACGCGCTTCTCCCCGAGATAAACCGCCATTACACGCACCGGCATCTCAAATTCCTCCGGAACGCCGCTCTGCTCGATGTTCCCTTGCACAAGGTACCTGCCGTTTGCTAGGGTCCGAACGTCCGTCTTAAGAATGTAGACCGGGATTCCCGTGTCATAGACCCACTCATTAAAGAACCAGGCCAGCCGGTGGTTGTGGTCCAAGTCGCTCTGCGGAGTCATGTACTTTTCAGCGAGCTGAATGAAATCCTCAGTCGAGACGGTCTGGCCCTCGTAATGATGGATGAAGTCGCGCAGCATGTGAAAGAAGCGCTCGTCCGAACCGGACCCGGGGTCAGTCATCAATTGCCTCAGCATGTGAAGGACCCAGCAGGATTTCTTGTAGATGATGTTCGTATATCCCTCCGGATCAAGCGAGCTGGAGAGTCGATATCCGAGCCAGATGGGGCCTCCCGATTCTACCGTTACGCCTTCGCTGGTCTTGGCGAGCAGGTCCTGCTTGTAAAGATGCATCAGATTGTCAAAGTGGCGCCGGCCGTTGTTGCCCTGCGCCACGAAAAGCGCCGCCGCGTAACTGGCGAGCCCTTCCGAGAGCCACTGGTCGTGGTAAGTCCGCCAACCCAGCAGATTCCCCCACCACTGGTGAGCAATCTCATGAGCGATTACGAGCGGCCCCAACGGGTCCACACCGCCCTTCGTTACGCCCAGCTCCCAGCGCTCGCTCATGGGCAGAAATGACAGAGTGGGCAGGTACACAAGCTCCGGCCACCCTTGGCCAAAGCTCCCCGGAGCTTGCGAGATCGCCAGGCGGGGATAGGGGTAGGGTCCAAACAGGCTGGAGTAATACTGCACGGCCTGCGAAGCGATGTCCGCGACGCGTCCCAGTGACTCAGAAGGGGCAGGGGGCGAAGGATTCGAAGTCGACGGAGGGATCATCTTCAGGCGTCCCCCGGGATTAATCACGGGCGCCGAGTCGGCAGGTTCGGGCCGCTTGGTCAGCGAGCTTTCCGCCTGCGACGTGGCATAGACCACCACATCGGTCTTGCCGGCGTGCCGCTCAATCGATGTGTAAGGCCCCAGATTGAAGCCGGAGACGCGGAAAACGCCGTCGGATCTCCACCGGCTTTCTGTCCATTCTTCGGAAGCCTTTTCCTCGAGGCGATCGCCGGTGGCCACCAGCACCAGCTTCCGCGGATAATGAAAGGTGAGAGTGTACTGACTGGGAAGGCCGATGTTGATGTGCGGATACCAGCTTCCCCGCGCGCCAACGTAGAGCACTCCATTTCCTTCGTCGACGATGACGTCGCCGTGATAATGCCAGATCAGTCGAAATCGCTCGCCAGGGGGGTAGGAATGGGGAAGCACCACATCGACATGATCGTAAGCGCGCGGCTCGCCCCGAGTTCCGGATTGCGGCTCACCGCCAATCACCGGAATGGGCATCCCGTTCTCGTCCTCGACATCCGTCACGTCGAGCCAGCGGGAGAGAGCAAAGGTGATAACTCGGTCCTCCACCGACCGGGACTCGAGTCGGATTTCCGCTGTGCCTTCCAGGCTGTGGTCAGGTCGGATGCGGACGTCGAGGGTATATGCCAGCGCCCTTGCCCGATTCGGCGGCGGTGAGGGTGCGTCATCCTGCGAATCTTGCGCTGGGAACGAGCACCAGACATCGTCGAAGACCCTTGAACCCACCTTGCGCGAGGCGTGGATGGAGAAAGGTTCCGTCTGCCGCTCATCGTCTACAATGTCAAACACTCCCAGGCTTTCTCCCTTTACGCGGGCGAAAAAGTAGGGTCGGCTGCGGTCACCGATTAGGTCCTTCAAGATTCGCACGGAGGTCTCCAAATTCGGAGGCTCCGTCACCGCTACCCATTGGCTCGCGAAGGGATCGGGCTGCTCGGGATCGTCGGGCTCAGGCTTGTGGGAGGCCGCTTGCAATTCCTGCGCGGTCTGGTCTGTAAAACGCAGGTATGCGGAGTCAATTTCCTCTTCCAGAACCGGGGCGTGCGCGAACTGAGCAAGGTTCCGCTTCTCGGCACGGTCGGGTGGAATCATGAGGACTTCGCCATCTCCCCAGAATACTGCTCCGGTAATTTGGCCCATCACCGGCTTGAGGAAGGCAATGAAACCTCGATTGAGATATAGGCTCATTCGCGAGCGCGTCAGATGGGCATTGCGGATTACGAGGATTTGCGAGGCGTCAAAGGTGGTGGCATTTAACTGCTCGAGCACTTCGAGCGGATCGGGAGATTGTTGACCCTGGCAGGGCTGAGGGGTGGTCGCGCTGGCCAGCAACGCCCAGGCAATGAACGCAAGCCTGCGAGCCATTCGCAGCGCCCACCCGGCCAGAATTTTCCGGGGTGCCATGTCTGTCCTTATACTCAACCCTTATCTTAATGTAATCTTGAACCAGATCGCCCTCAACTCGACGGCGCGCGCGGCCCTGTTGTATGATGCCAGCGGAATGGCCGAAGACCGCGAAATTCGAAATCGCTTTGCCCGCCACAGATTTGCTGCATGGAGCCTGTGTTTGGGCGTCGGTCTCCTTTTGTTCCCTTCTCTTTTGCCTGCTGACGTTATTTATCTTAAAAATGGAAATAAAATCGATGCCCAGGTTATTCGAGAAGACGATAAACAAATCTTTCTCGAATCGGGCGGCGGCGAATTCGCGATTTCCAAATCCAGTGTAGACCATGTGGAGAAGTCAGGCGCTCCCGCCGCGGCGACGGCAACTCCCCTGCCCAATCGCGATATCCCCTTGCCCCTGGCGCCGCCCGTGGATTCGACGGTGGGCGCAGCGTCACCCGTCATCCGCAACGATGCCGTGGATGAGGCCTATCTCGCGCGCTTGGCCGATGATGCCACGACCCGTCCCACTCCTGATAACCTTCACAAACTCAAGCAGGGCCTTCAAGCGGCGGCAGTTTTTCTGATCCGCAAGGGGCAACCGGAGGCCGCCATCGCCAAGTACCGCGAGGCACTGAAGTACATACCCCATGACCAGGCCATGGACCTCGCGCTCGGTTATCTGCTCTGGAAACAGGAACATTACTTCGAAGCTGTTGATCTTTTGCTGCCGGAGGCGGATCGTTATCCCCGCGCACCGGATTTCCGCTTGCTCCTGGGCTCCGCGTACTACGGGATGGAAGACCTCGACCAAGCCATCTCGCAATGGAACAAGGCTCTGGCCATTGCGGACAATCCCCAATTGCGCGACGCGGTGGCAAAAGCGCAGCGCGAGCGTGAAGTTTCCGGCTCTTATGCTGAAATTCGCAGTGAGCATTTCCTGCTGCGATACGATGGTCAGCAGAATGACCGGCTGAGCCAGGAAATTCTGAACAGCCTTGACGGGTCGTTTCAAGACCTGGTGCTGGACCTGGATTATTCGCCCTCGGATCCGATCGTCGTCATCATCTATCCCAATCAAGCCTTCCGCGACATCACTCGAATGCCCTCCTGGGTGGGCGCTCTGAACGACGGGAAAATCCGCGTTCCCGTTTCCGGCCTGACCCAAATGACTCCGAAGCTGGCGCAAATTTTGAGGCACGAGCTGACACACTCTTTTGTCCGCCTGATCACGCTGGGCAGGTGCCCGGTATGGTTCAACGAGGGCCTGGCTCAGCTTGAGGAAGGCGCCAGCACGGCGACGCTGGGCAGCCAGTTGGGCCGGGCTGTTTCGGCGGGCGATCTTCCCCTTTATTCATCCTTAGAGGGACAGTTTGTGAATCTGCCGGCGGACCAGGTGCCCCTGGTTTATGCCAAGTCGCTGGCCGCGCTCGAATACCTGCGCGACAGTTTTGGCATGGGCGAAATCCGGCACATGCTGGAACTGATGTCTTCGCAGGATATTGGCACTATCCTGCACGATGAAATCCACTCTGACTATCCCGCCCTGGAACAGGATGTGGCAAATTACCTGGTGAAGAAGTACGGGCCATGAGAAAAGGAATAAGGATTCAGGACCCAGCGGCAATTAAACGAATTCTGTCGAAATCTCGCAACTCGGGCCATGAATCCTGAGTCCTTAAACCTACTGAGGCGGAGAGAATATAGTGACGACGTCCGATTGTAGCGGCGGTCTGCGACCGCCGCTTTCGGCGCTCATCGAGCGCCGCTACAAGGGGATATCTGTCACAATATTTTGTCATCCTCTATAATTCCTAGATTGTCGCCATCAATGCGGCAATAAGTGCGACACGCTTGGGCAACTCTCGCAGAACCACGTGTTCGTGGCGCGCGTGAGCTCCATCACCGATTCCGCCCAGGCCGTCGAGGGTTTGTATTCCGAGCGCCGCGGTGAAATTACCGTCCGAACCCCCGCCCGTCGATGCTTCCTTTAATTCCTGGCCCATGCCGCGCGCCAGCTCGCGGGCTTTGTGAAAAAGCGCGCCGGACATCTTCCTTTCGAGCGGTGGACGGTTGACCCCACCGGTGATTTCCAGTTTTGCCCCACAATGGATAGGTCGCAATGTGCCCATTTGCTTTTCGATTCTGGCGCGATCTGCCGCGGCGGAAACGCGCACGTCCACGCGGGCCGCGGCGACCTCTGGGATGACGTTCGCGCGTGTTCCGCCCTGGATGACATTCACGCTCAAGGCCAACCCGCGTTTGGGGCGCGCCAGCTTTTCGATGCGCAGAATCTGGCGGGCTAATTCAGAAATCGCATTGATGCCCGCCCCGGGATCGATTCCGGCGTGGGCCGAGCGGCCGTGAACGGTGACGAGGAATTCTCCCACGCCCTTGCGCGCTGTCTTGAGCGCGCCGCCGGTGGCCGAGGGTTCAAGCACCAGCACCGCGCGGGATCCCCGGGCCTCAGCCAGCAATTCCTTGCGAAACGCCAAGCTTGAAACTTCTTCATCGGGTGTCAGCAAAAACCGCACCGGACCAGGAGGCGTGATTTTCAAAGCCCCAAGCGCCTTTGCCGCCCAAAGTCCACAGGTGATGCCGGACTTCATGTCAAAGATTCCCGGCCCGTAGGCGCAGCCTTGCCGAATCTTAAACGGCATCGTCTTGAGCGTGCCGATTTCCCACACCGTATCCAAGTGGCCCAGGATCAGGATGGGCTTTGCCGCGCGCGCGGTCGCAAAAAACTCCGCAAGCAGGGCGGCACCGGCCGTCTTGTGCGGCAGCAAGCGGACCTTCGCGCCGTGCTTGCGAAATTCACCGGCAAGAAATTTTGCCATGCCGTCAATCGCCGCCGGGTTGTGGCTGGGCGATTCGATTTCCACGGCTCGCTTCATGCACTGCACCAGGGATTCCCGTTCCATTTCGCAAAATTTCGCGAGCGCTTTGATATCGAGCATGGTTCCTCCAACTTGCGGGCCTATAGTCCATGTGAAATGCACCGAGTCAACTTTAGCACTGGGGATTTGTTTCAGGGGAAGGAAAAGGCCTTACCACAGAGGCCACGGAGAGGCACAGAGCCTTTCTCCGTGAGGCTCTGTGCCCTCTGTGGTGAGAGCCTCGAATCGCGGCGCCACTTGCTCACATCCCTTTGGGCCAGCGCTTGGTGAATTCCAGAGAATCGCCCGTTTCCAGCAGGCTCTTGAGACTCGCCAGAATTGCCGGCCAGCCGTTGGAAACTCCTGCGATGAATTTCGAGTCGGCAACGGGTGCTTCCAGCTCGTGAAGCACCGTCAGCTTTACCGTGTCGCCCATCGGCTCCAGCTCAAACGTGCAGCGCGAGAAGCCTTCGGCGCGCATTTCCGGCTTGAACTGATTCTGCCACCTCACGACCAGCCGGCGCGGCCGGTCGATTTCAAATACTTCACCCGTGTCGGCCACGCGCCCGTCGGGAATCATGAGCTTCCACGAAGCTCCCTTCTCCCAGGTCGATTCCTGCCAGGTCTCGCTCCAGTACAGACGCGTGAATTCCGGCTTGATGAGCGCTTCAAAGAGTTTTTCGGGCGTCGTGCGAATGTAGGTCACGTAGAGGAATTTACTCATGGTGTTTTTCTCCTTTGCCTTCCAATTGATTTTTCAATTCGTGAAGCGCCCCCAAATGCCGGCGCTGGTATTTGCCGATCCATCTTTCCCCAATGGCGTAGATGGGAACGGGGTTCAAGTAATGCTCCTTGTCACGCCCACGCTTGAGCGTCGCCACCAGGTTGGCCCGTTCCAGAATGTTGAGATGTTTGCTCACCGCCTGCCGCGTCATATGAAGACCTGAGCAGAGTTTATTCAGGCTTTGCCCGTTTTCAGCGAAGAGCCGGTCCAAAAGCTTGCGCCGTTCGCGATGGGCTAAAGCCTTGAAAACCGCATCCGTATCCACAGGTGGGAATTATATGCAACCAAATAGTTGCATGTCAAGAGAGATTGCCACCGCAACCTTGGGTCGTAGGGCGGTGTCCCCACCCGCGAAAGGGTTGATTTCAGACCCCACCGATTTTGCTTGATTGGATTGTGCTTGACGCCGCGGGTGAGAACAACCGCGCTACAGGATCCGTCTGGAAAGCAAAAAGACCATTTCCCGCTGGCAACGCGAGGGTTTCCAGACTATCCTAAACAGTTCGTAATCGCCCTGGAGTGCCGGAAGGGGCCGCGCCTTGAGTAAAGTCTCGCTAGCTCTGATCATCCACTCGCACCAGCCGGTAGGAAATTTCGATCATGTGATCGAAGAGGCCTATAAGAAATCCTACGCGCCATTTGTGCGTGCGCTCAACGCACACCCGCGCATTCGGCTGAGCCTGCACTTCTCGGGAATACTGCTCGAGTGGCTGGAGTCACAACATCCGGAATACTTCCAGCAACTTCGCGAGCTTGCCAAGCGCGGGCAGATTGAACTTGTGGGCGGGGGGTATTTCGAGCCTATTCTGCCGGTCATTCCCGATGCCGACAAGATCGCGCAAATCCGCAAGCTGGTGGACTACATCGGCGGGCACTTCGGCACTGCACCGGCCGGGGCTTGGGTTGCGGAGCGGGTTTGGGAGCCCACGCTTCCCCTTCCCCTGGCCAAGGCAGGTGTGGAATACGTCGTGCTGGATGATACTCACTTTCTGGCCGCGGGGCTTCAGCCGTGGCAACTGCACGGCACGTTTGTAACCGAAGAAGACGGCCTGCCGCTGCGCCTGGTGCCCAGCGTGAAGGCGCTGCGCTACACCATTCCTTTTCAGGAACCGGCGGAAACGATTCGCATTCTTCAGGAAGGCAAGGGGCAGCACGACGCGCTTTTCGCCATGGGCGACGATTGCGAGAAATTTGGCGTCTGGCCAGGCACGTACGACCACGTTTACAAGAACGGTTGGCTCGAGCGCTTCTTTCAGGTACTCGAAGGCAATGCCGAGTGGCTCGAGACCACCACGGTGATAGATTATCTGCGCTCGCACGTGCCCGTGGGACGCATCTATCTGCCCACCGCATCCTATGCGGAGATGATGGAGTGGTCGCTTCCCTCCGATGCGTCCGTGGATTTCAAGTCCTGCCTGGAGGAGAGCGAGCGGATGCCCAACGGCGCGCGCTTCCAACGATTTCTGCGGGGTGGATTGTGGCGCAACTTCCTCACCAAGTATGCAGAGTCCAATCGCCTCCAGAAACAGGTGCTGGTGGTGAGCCATCGATTGCAGGCGCTGAGCAATTCCACCGGAAGCGACTCGCCCAAAGCGGCGGAGCTTGCGGAAGCGCGCACGAACCTGCTTGCCGCGCAGTGCAATGACCCCTACTGGCACGGCGTATTTGGCGGGCTCTATGCTCCCCATCTGCGCAGCGCGAATCTGCGCAACCTGATTCAGGCGGAATTCAAGCTCGATTCCGTGGAGGGCCGCGAAGCGAATGCTCAGCCGGAAATTGTCTACACCGACTTCGACGCAGATGGGCAGGAGGAGATTCTGATTCGGCAGAGCATCTGCGGCATGACGCTGCACCCCGCCGACGGCGCGTCCGTTTCCAGCCTACGCTTCCGTCCTGCCAGCGCCGAATTGGTAAATTCTCTCATGCGAAGGCCCGAAGCCTACCACGCGCTGGTGCGCAAGCAGGTTTCTTCCCAGCAGGGACCGCAGGAAGGCCCTGCATCGATTCACGATCAGGTGCTGAGTAAGGAAGCACACCTGGACGCCTTGCTGCGCTACGACAAATACGCTCGCCACGCCTTCCGCACGTACCTTTTCCCGAGCGCCAAAACCTGGAAGGACTTTGAGCTTCTGCACCTGGAGGAAAACGAAGCTCTGGCCAAGGGCGCATGGAAAGCTGCGACGGTCAAGAGTTCCGCGGCCGCCATCGAGTTCCGGAGCGCTGCAAACTTCAAATCAAATGGACAGGTCGTGCGGGTGGATGCGCTCAAGGCCCTGACTTCCAAGGCCTCCGGCTCGACGTGGCAGATTGAATGCCGGACTTCCTTGAACACTGATCAGGCCTGCCCTGCAGGAATGGCGATGGGACTGGAAGTCGTCCTGAATCTCCTTGCTCCGGACGCGCATGACCGGTATTTCCTTGCCAAGGATGTTCGTCGACCGCTGAATTTTCGCGGCGAAATCGATTCCGCCCGGCTGGCTTTGGTGGATGAGTGGCAGCGGGTACAAATCACGCTTGATGCGAGACCGCAAGCAACTTGGTGGATTGTACCGATTGAAACCATCTCGCAATCCGAACTGGGATTTGAGCGGGTCTACCAGGGCTCGGCGATTCTGGCGGTCTGGAAAATCGATCCGCCCTCCTGGCGCAACGTAACTTGCACCTTGCAAATGGAGATTGCCCCGTGGGATAGCGCCAACCGACGCCAGGGTATGGGTGACCGGCGATCATAATTCGCAGGAATCGGATATAATGCTTTGGAAGGAAATCGGAGAGGCCTGAATGGCGGTTGCGCAAGAGTTGCTCGATATTCTGGTTTGCCCGGCCTGTAAGTTGCCCGTCAAGCTCACTCCCGATGGACAAGGCCTGAAGTGCGCCCAATGCCGGCGCGTCTATCCCATCAAAGACGACATCCCCGACATGATTATTGATGACGCCAAGATTGAAGCGGAGTGACCCCTCGCGGCGCAGGGAAACGTATGAACGCGCCTTCCCTCCTTTCTGATCTTCCCTCCGGAGCCAGCGTCCTTATTCTTCGCCTTCGGTCGATCGGCGACATTGTTCTGCTCACCCCAGCACTTCGACTCCTCAAGGAGTGGCGGCCGGACCTGCGCATCTCCGTGATGGTTGAATCCCGCTTTCGCGATCTGCTTGAGGGAAATCCTTACATAGATGAAATCCTCTTCCCCGGGAAACCAGCCTGGGCGCCCAACCTGGTTTCGCGACTGCGGGAGGTTCGCCACCTGCGCCGCCGGAGGTTTTCGCTGTGTGTGAACTTGCACGGGGGGCCCACCAGCCGGCTGTTTACGCGTTGGAGCGGCGCGCCGTGGCGTGTTGGCTTCGCCCACTATCGCGGCGCGAGTGCTTATAACATCCTGGTGCCCGACGCCCGGATTATTCTCAATCAGCCATCCTTGCACACGGCGGAGCATCAGGCTGCGGCGTTCTTTCACCTGGGCTTACCTCGCACGGAAATTCCGCGCGCCCAGATCTTCTCCGGGGCAGCCCAGAGAGCTTGGTGGGACTCGCGGCGGACGAGCCTGGGCATTGAGCCGGGGCAGCCTTACGCCATCATTCATCCCACCGCAGCATATAAAACCAAGGAATGGGCGGCCGAGGGATTCGCACAGATCGGCAGACATCTGGAACGCAGCGCGTGCATCACCCCTGTCTATTCCTGCGGTCCGGGGGAATCGCCGGCGCTTGACGCCGTCGAGAAGGCATCGGGGGGGACTGTAAAGCGATTACAAGAAGTGAGCTTGGGGGGATTCGCGGCGGCGCTCTCGGAGGCAAAGTTGTTCGTTGGAAATGACAGTGGTCCGGCGCACATGGCCGCGGCGCTCGCGCGGCCCTTGGTGGTGATATTTGGGTCTTCCAGCTCACCCATCTGGGGTCCATGGCCGCGGCTGGACGTCAACTCCGCAGCACGCGTCGTGCAGAATCCCTTCGCCTGCAACCCCTGCCCGGGCGACCGTTGCTATCAATTCGCCCGCCCGGAGTGCATCCTTTCCGTGACTTTCGACCAGGTCAAGTCTGCTGTTGATGAAGTCCTGGCGCGAGCCGCATGAATGCCCGAAGGAAACTCCAGCCACAGATTCTGCATTTATGGGTGTGACTTCGGACTCTGGCAATTCAGAACGGCGAGAATGCAATTCCTTTGGTCCTTCGATCAACGACAAGCGCCGCGGGCGGCTGCTGGCCATTGATGCTGACGATGACGATCACCGTGTCCTGCCCCTTAGACTGCGACCCCAGAATTTTGAAGTTACGGATTTTCCCGTAGTCACCGTTTTCGCCCCAATCATGCAGAAAGTCGCCGAAAGTGTAAGTCGCGCTGGGCTGCCAAAGGCGGTAGGCTTCCTGGTAATTTCCCCGTTCGAGCGCGGTTAAAAAGTGGGAGATAGCGCGTTCTTCTGAAAAGTTGCGGAACACGATGTAGGCAATACTCCCGAGAACGACGACCGCCAGCACCATCAAAATGTAGCGTCCGATTTTTCGAGGCGGCTTCGGCGGTGGGGCATCCAGCAAGGTCATAGCTGCGTCTCTCCGGAAGTCAGGAATTGCGGAATCCGCCCGAGTCCTCCCATTATGTAAGATACATAGGGAGATTGCCAAGCGATCAGGAACTCAATGGCCAGCCGCGGGTGAATAGCTATAGCACGTTCGGGATTTATCCCGATGCCGTTCAAGCGCTAACTCAATGAGCCGGTCGAGGAGCCTGGCGTAGGGAAGGCCGCTCGCCTCCCAGAGTTTGGGATACATGCTGATCGAAGTGAAACCGGGAATGGTGTTGACTTCGTTCAAATAAACCTTCCCGGTCTTGCGGTCGACAAGAAAATCGACGCGCGCCATGCCCGCACAATCGATCGCCTGAAAAGCGCGAATGGCCACTTGCTGCACTTGTTTCTTCTGCCGGGCATCGAGTTTGGCGGGAATGACGAGTTTTGAACCTTCCTTGATGTATTTCGCCTCGTAATCATAAAACTCGTTCACCGGAACAACTTCACCCGGCACCGAAGCCACAGGATGATCATTCCCCAGCACCGAGCATTCAACCTCGCGCGCGTCGATTCCCTTTTCCACCAGAATCTTGCGATCGTATTGCGCAGCCAAATTCAGAGCCGCTGAAAGCTCATTTCGGCCGTGAACCTTGCTGATTCCAACCGAAGAGCCGAGGTTCACCGGCTTCACGAACACCGGGTAACGCAGCCTGCTCTCGATTCGCTTGCGAACGGTAGCCGGGTGGGCGTCCCAATCCGCGCGCAGGAAGAGTTCCCAAGGAACGATGGGAAGGCGCGCGTCACGGAACAGGCGCTTCATGACGTCCTTGTCCATTCCGGCGGCGGAAGCGAGCACACCGGCGCCCACGTAAGGCACGTCGGCCATTTCCAGAATTCCCTGCACCGTCCCGTCTTCGCCAAACGTGCCGTGCAGGGCGGGAAAAACAACGTCGAGAGCCGGAAGCGATTGCGAGAGTTGATGTGAAAGGTTTAGCGCAAGGAGCTTTGGCGAGGTGGGATCCACGGAGGGCGTTACCGGCTCGCCGGCTTCCAGATATTGCGCCAGAGGTTGAAGAGCGTCCCGACCGGCCCGCCAATGACCTTCACGCGTGATGCCGATGGGAACGATTTCATACTTTGCGGAATCCAGCGCTTTGATAATCGAAGCCGCAGATTGCAGCGAAACGTCGTGCTCGCCCGATCGCCCGCCGAATAGAATCCCAACGCAGATTTTCCCGCTCACAGGATTCTCTTTCCCAGGGCAGAGGCGGTAAATCCCACACCCAGAATGGCGGTCTTGTTCATAACATCGATGATGGGGTTGATTTCGACGAGTTCAAAGGCCAGCATTTTGCCGCTGTCGGCCACCATTTCCATGGCGAGATGCGCCTCGCGGAAAGTGATTCCACCGCGAACCGGAGTGCCCACACCCGGCGCCTCATCGGGGTCGACCACATCCATATCGAATGAGACCACGAAGCCGGCCGTGCCTCGCGAAGCAAAGCTGATGGCGCGTTCCATCACCACTCGCATGCCCAATTCGTCAATCTCGCGCATGGTGAAGAAGTTGACGCCGGAGGCCCGGACGGTCTGACGCTCAGGGGCGTCCAGGTCGCGGATTCCCACCAGAGCGCATTTCTCCGGGTGCAGTTTTGGCGCGAAACCGAAGATTCGGGTCAGCGCTTCCGGTCCACGCCCGAGGTTGGCGGCGAAGGGCATGCCGTGAATGTTGCCGCTGGGGCTGGTTTCCGGAGTATTCATGTCGGCGTGCGCATCAATCCAAAGGCAGCCAATATCATCACCGCGATCGTGAAAGTACTCGGCAACGCCCGCCTGCGTGCCGATGGCAATCGAGTGATCGCCGCCCAGAGTGACGAGATT